>NZ_PYCI01000189.1:0-10637 GCF_003015105.1 Chroococcidiopsis sp. CCALA 051
GTCGCATACTATAGTAGTTGTTGGATTAGTCCATTATTTGTAACTAAAGGAAGGCAGCTAGTAAAAATATTTCAGATAGACCAACTAGAAGGAATTATTTGTAGTTCAATCCGCTTTCCCTACTGGTTAGATCTAGCTAATAGCCTGTTATTTATCCCAGAAGAGAAAGTCTTTTTCCCTGAATATAAAAAAGCCTTTGTGTTTGAATTAGAAACACAAAAAACTTAGATGAAAGTTTTTGATAATCCACGAAAATAGGCGCGTCTTCGTACTCGGTTCTTTCAACCCGACTACATCTATCCCACAAACTACCGCAATAAATCCATAATCTCTATCTTGCGCCTTGCATCCCATGTTCAAACAAAATTGCGATCGCACACAAATCTACCATCCTAACACGCGATCGCAAATCAAAAGCCCCCCAATTTATCGGGGGGTTGGGGGGATCTACTTCTTCGGAGAGATCAACATCATCATATTGCGCCCTTCCTTCTTCGGCGCTTGTTGTAGCTCTCCTACCTCTTGCAGATCCGTTGCCATCCGCTTGAGCAAGGTTTCTGCCAAATCGCTGTGTTGAATTTCCCGACCTCGGAACATCACAGTTGCTTTCACCTTATCGCCATCTTTCAAGAAGCGTTCG
Source organism: Chroococcidiopsis sp. CCALA 051 (assembly GCF_003015105.1). Classification (NCBI taxonomy): domain Bacteria; kingdom Bacillati; phylum Cyanobacteriota; class Cyanophyceae; order Chroococcidiopsidales; family Chroococcidiopsidaceae; genus Chroococcidiopsis; species Chroococcidiopsis sp. CCALA 051. The sequence goes on from NZ_PYCI01000189.1 coordinate 641, forward strand.
GCTTGATTGACGCGCACTCGATAGTCATGTTCCTCAATCTTGTAGCGCATCTTCACTTCTTTCACGTCAGCCGTATGCTGCTTCTTCCGAGCTTCCCGCGCCTTCTTCTCCTGCTCGAATTTATACTTGCCGTAGTCCATAATTCGGCACACAGGCGGATCGGCTTTATCACTGAGCAGAACGAGGTCTAACTCTTTTTCCTCAGCAATTTGCAGTGCTTCGTAGGGAGTTAAAATTCCCATCTGACTGCCATCAGTATCGATGACTCGAATCTTAGGGAAGCGAATGCGTTCGTTAATTTGGGGTAAATCTTTTGTGGGTCTTCTTTTTTCAATCACAGGCATATAGGATTATTAGCAACTGTTTGTTAGATAACTGGGATGAATCCAGCTTGAGCAACTATTAGACTAAGACAACTATGTATACCTTCACACCAAACAATCGGCTTTCGGAAACGTAACTAGTAGAGTCTACAATCCATAGCAAACAGCAGGCTTTCTTAGTACTTGCAATTCACGATAGCACTTTTTTCTGCTAGTTAGGGGTAGGGAAATTCCTCTATTTGCGAACTCCGATCGCCATCCATTTGTTAAGATCGTCTTAACTTATCAGGATAGATGCGATCGCCTCCCATCAAAACATCTCAATTGTTAAAATAATTTAGAGATTTTGTAACTTTATTCAACTTGACCAAAACAAGCGTGGATACCTTATTACACTGGCAGCAACGGGTAGGTAGTCAAAGAGACTGGATTTGGCGTGGCTGGCAGACTCGCTACACATTTATTCGCCCAGAACAACCTCAGCCTCAGACAACACCAATAATTTTACTGCATGGCTTTGGCACGTCAATCGGTCATTGGCGACAAAACTTAGCCGTGCTAGGTGAGCAGCACACAGTTTACGCGCTGGATATGTTGGGCTTTGGTGCGTCGGAAAAAGCTCCAGTAAGCTATAAGGTAGAACTGTGGGTAGAACAAGTTTACGATTTCTGGCGCACGTTTATTCAGCATCCAGTCGTCTTAGTTGGTAATTCTATCGGTTCGCTAGTGTCGCTGAGAGCAGCAGCTATGCATCCCGATATGGTGCAGGGTATTGTAATGCTTAGTCTTCCCGATCTATCTATCCGACAGGAAGCCATACCTAAGATTTTACGTCCCGCGATCGCCGCGATCGAAAATCTCTTCACCTCACCCCTATTAATTAAAACCATTTTTCGCATTGTCCGCCGCCCCCAAGTGGTAAAGCGTTGGGCAGGCATTGCATATGCTAATTCTGAAGCCGTAACTGATGAATTAGTAGATATTTTGTTAGGACCAGCTCAAGACCGAGGTTCGGCACAAGCTTTCTATGCCACGCTAAAAGCTATGTTGGATTCTCAATTCGATCCTTCAGTCAAGAGCATCTTGCCAAATCTAAACATTCCCATCCTACTGATTTGGGGACAGCAAGACCGCATGATTCCACCCGCTTTCGCCCCCAAGTTTGCTGCTTACAATCCTAACGTGCAGCTTCTAATTTTAGAGAATGCAGGACATTTCGCTCATGATGAGTGTCCTGAAGAAGTCAACCAAGCAGTCTTGAACTGGATCGACTCTTTCCTTGCCCGTCCCGATCTTGCTCTATACAAAGTTAATAATTAGTTGTTAATGGTTAATTGTTTGTATCGCCATTAACCATTAACAATCAGCCATCAGTTTTTATCCGATACTGACTTGATCGGTAGTTACGTCAGTTGCGCCTTGAACGTTTCTGGCAACAGAAACCATTTTTTGCAAAATATCTTGGCTGGGAACCTTGCCTTTTAAAACCACGGTACTGCCCGTTTGAGCTACGTAGAGAGTATCAACGTCAGTTAAGCTTTGGTCTTCATCAAATGCCAAAGCAACACGCTTAGCTAAACCACTCTGATCGTATTCTCCATTCAATCCTAGACGCTCGGGAGGAACTGATTCAGTGGCAGCAGCAGCCTGTGGCGTAGGATTAACTTGAGCATTTTGCGGTTTGTTCATGCCAAACAGTCTTTGTAACCAACCCATAGATTTTTCTCCTCAGTAATTAACTGCTCTCAGTGTAAGTTTGTGTAGCGATCGCCACACCTATCCGAAAGAAGATATAGTCACAAGTCGATCATCTTAAGAGTAAATCTACGAATTGAAGTTGAATTAAGTTAAATTTAATTTTTTTAGCTACTTTTTAACCTACAATTGCGCTGCAAGTCTCATTATCTACTGAGCGATCGCCCAACTCCCTTCTTGAGGAAGGCTAGGGGGAGCGAGTCTAGCTTCAAGCGCGTAACTCCTGCAACGACATGCGCCTTTTTTTCAGCTAGAAAACATTTGTTGAGAGCGAAAGACGAGATAGATCGAGATAGAATATAAGGCTGAACAGATTGATTTTAGCGATCGGACAGAAAGTAGAGAGCAGTGAGTAGCAACTATCAACCATCAACCATCTTCACGCATTGTAGCGCCAGCGTTTACCATCAACCATCAACCATCAACCATTAAAAATGAAACACACCCTTTCAGTTCTAGTGGAAGATGAAGCGGGGGTACTAACCCGCATTGCGGGTTTATTTGCCCGTCGTGGCTTTAACATTGAAAGCCTTGCTGTCGGTCAAGCGGAGCAAAACGGAGTCTCTCGAATTACAATGGTAGTCCCTGGGGACGATCGCGTTATCGAACAGCTGACCAAGCAGCTATATAAACTTGTCCACGTCCTCAAAGTCCAAGATATCACCGAAGTTCCTTGTGTCGAGCGGGAATTGATGTTGATTAAAGTGAATGCTACTAGCTCTAATCGCTCGGAAGTGATTGAAATTGCTCAGATCTTTCGCGCTAGAGTGGTCGATGTGGCTGAAGACTCTCTTACCCTAGAAGTTGTCGGCGACCCTGGTAAAATTGTCGCGCTCGTGCAGTTATTACAAAAGTTTGGACTGCGAGAGGTCGCCCGTACAGGTAAAATTGCCCTCGTGCGAGAGTCGGGAGTCAATACGGAATATCTCAAGTCTCAAGTCGAGGTAAAAGTTTCGTGACATGTGTAGAGACGTTTCATGGAACGTCTCTACGATCGATAAATTAGGCTAAAGTCGTCAATCCTGCAAAATAGTCCTGTAATTGTTGGTTGTGGTCGTGAGCAAGTTGACCGGGAGGTAAAGCACCAGGAGGAAATGCACGAACTTCCATCACTTCTAATGGATCGCGGACTTTCATCCTGCCTGTGACATCTGCCTCAACTACAATACAAATCGAATGGATGCGCGGATCGCGATCGGGTGCGGAATAAACTCCTACCAGTCGTCGAATTTTGACTAAATCCAGCCCCGTTTCCTCAGCTAATTCTCGTTTGACTGCCGTAGCCACATCCTCCCCCCAATCCACCATCCCTCCTGGTAGCGACCACAGCCCATTATCACGACGGCGAATCAAAACGATCCGACCATCAGGCAAGATGGGAATGATACTCGTGCCTGGGACGGGATGACGAAATATGATGCCGATGACAGTTTGAATAAATCGCCACCAGCGGCGTAGGGGTTGGGCGATCGCCTTAAAACTAGAAAAAATCACTATTTAACCGTTAGTTAAAATTTATAAATTTTCATATGCTGAAAAAATTCGGTGAAACCCCAGACAGATAGTCTATCCCAGCTTTTGATAATGTCTTAATATAGTTTAAATTCATCTTATCATTTATCGATCTCCAACTCAAAACTATGCCCAGAGCTGTATTTAGCTATAGCTTTTTCCCGAGATTAACTATTGAGATTCATTAATGTTTCTTAATGCAAATGGTGGCGATCGCGCGTGCTAAGTTGGAATTAGCTGACTACTACAGTCCGATTGGTTTATACTTATGACATTAATCCGCTAAGCTGGGAAAATACCGCTGATGTCGGTGAGTCCAATCGCCTCTAGGAACTCTAGGGGTGGTGTTTTGTTGTCTACAAATAATGAGGTGAACATGGCTAAGCGCCGTAACCAAAAAAAAGAAAAGGCGCTACGGAATCAGGCATATGCCCGTAAGTTTCGTAAACGTGCAACTACGGGTCGGATGCAGAATCGTAGAAATCAACCTCAACCACAGGCTGAGGAAGATGAGGATACAGCAGCTAGTAACTAAGACCAGTTAACAGTTATCAGTTATCAGTTATCAGCCACAACCAAGCTTTCTGTAAAGAACAAAGACCCTGGTTCTTATTTACAATCTCGGTTGCTGACACAGTGTAAAAATGTTGTATGTAACGTCTTTACACTGGTCGCTGGTCACTGGTCACTGTTAACCAAAGCTAGTCATGCTTTTGACTAAAAAGCCAATAAAAATCCCGATTAGCAAAGCCCATACTTGCCCTGTTTGGATAAAGTGATCGAAAGCTTTCTGCCATTGACCTAGCAGATCTGGATCTTTGATACTTTGAGCTAGCGTACTATGCCAAGGCAAGTGCCAAAGTATTTGAGATATAGAACTCAAAACTTGAGTGTAGTGGGAAAACCACGTAGTGAGTGGAAGAACTGAACCGACAACCATAACGAGTCAATCTCCTAGCTGAGTATTTGCCTTCTAAAGGCAGCATAAGTTCATGACTGTCGTAACACATAGAATTGGTAGTGACCAGTATCAGTGACCAGTGACCAGTGACCAGTTATCAGTGAAGAAAGGGAGCAGGGAGCAGGGGAGCAGGGGAGAAGGGGAGCAGGGAGCAGGTGGGCTTTGTGTGCAGGTGAGCTTCAGGTGCAACAACCAACTACCAACTACCAATTACCAATTACCAATTACCAACTACCAACTACCAACTACCAATTACCAATTACTAGTTGATTCGCATCACTACTAATGTCATATCGTCTTTATTTTGGTTAGTTGCGCCACTGATGAATTTGTGAACTTGAGCGAAAAGATATTCGAGAATTGCTTGGGGGTCTTGACAGTGGCGACAAGCAAATTTAAATTCGCCTTCTAGCCTTTCTTCGTCAAAGCGATCGCCTCTTTGATTAGCAGCATCAGTAAACCCGTCTGTATAGTAAATAATTGTGTCTCCTGGTTCTAACTGAACTTGAGCATCTTCGTAATTGCTATGAGCTTCAAGCCCGATCAACATGCCCTCTAAAGTATCTAAGCGCTTCACTGTTTTTGTAGCTGCTTGCCATAATAAGGGCGGATGATGGGCTGCATTACTGTAAGTCAACCTGCGCGTCTGTGGGTTGTATTCTGAATAGAATAACGTGACAAAACGATGGGAATTTTCTAAATCGGTATACATGACCCGATTCAAATGCTGCAAAATTCGAGCTGGAGAATGTTCGTTTAATGCCTCAGCGCGCAACATTCCCCGCGTCATAGTCATGATGAGTCCGGCTGGAACCCCTTTGCCCATCACATCACCAATTACTAAGCCCCAGCAACTATCAGGGTTGCTACTTTTACCGTCTGCTTGATTCAAGTCGCGCTCGATCGGGATGAAGTCGTAGTAATCTCCGCCAACGCGGTTTGCTGGCTGACATCTCGCCGCTAGAGATACCCCAGGGACGTTAGGACATTGGCGAGGTAAAAGTCGTAATTGAATTTCTGCACCAATTTCTAACTCGCGGTCTAGACGCTCTTTTTTGCGTAGTTCTACTTTTAGTTCGTCATTTTCAATTGCTACTGCTGTTTGGTCGGCAACAAGTCGGACTAACTTCTGTCTGGTTTCCGTCCAAGTATATTCGGGATCGCTGCTAAAGACATATAATCTTCCTCGTTCTGCCTGCTTGACTAAAATTGTCGTACCAAATAACTGTATTTGCGATCCTAAGTGATGGCTGACTTGAGCATCTAAAGTTGCCGTAGCAGGAACGATTTGGGCTGTTGTAAGTGCAGTGGTGACGGCACTCGTGGCTGTTTCTAAAGCTTTACGGATTTGTTTGCGTTGGTGAATATCTTGGCAGTGTAACTTTTCCAAGCTCACCTGACCGTTGGATTTGTAGAGGAACAATACCCCGCCGTCAGCATCCGTTACCCGTGTTGCTATTAACGGAATTAGTTCGAGAAACTGATTCAAATTATTGAAGCTCCTGAGGGCAAATCCCAAGGAACTTAGCAAATCTTGTACCTTATTCTGTTCCCGATACAGGCGCGCCACTAGTTCTTTGAGCGCTACAACTGGGTTAACATCAGTAGCGGCGCTGCTAGTTCGATCGGTGGGTTGGAAGGGCGGTTGAGGCACAGACACGGGTTTAGTTTTATTATGTTAGAGAGTAGTCGTGAGCCATCAAGTTAGGCAGTAAGAGTCATAGAACCAATAGCTAAGTAGTTTAGCAATGTCTTTTGAAGGATATACCTACAGCTACACTAAAAAAAGTGTGTTTTACCCCCTTTTGCTCCTGTTAGTATAGATTCTTTGACAACAATGTAGCTGAAAAAATTTTAATTTTAATTTTGGATTTTACTAAAACTAAGTTAGTTGCTGCATTTTATTGACTTTTACGCATAAGCAGGAGCGATAGGTTAAGTTGAGATATCTTAACTTAAAATTCAATACAATTGCTGTCGAAGTGTTACTGAATTTAGAGGGAGCAGAGAGCAGGGAATGAACAGGTGGATTCTTCCCTTGTCTTCCTTGTCCCCCTTGTCTTCCTTGTCCCTTAGTTTTCTCTTTCTTCCCCTAGCCCCTAGTTACGTTCCGATCAGTGCTTCTACAAATTCGTAGCTAGAAAAAGGACGCAGATCTTCGATGCCTTCTCCAGCGCCGATGAAGCGAATTGGGAGATTGAGTTGCTGCACGACTGCTAGAGCCACGCCACCCTTAGCCGTGCCATCAAGTTTAGTTAAGACTACACCGCTGAGCTGAGCGGCTTGAGCAAACACTTCTGCCTGTCGCAAGCCGTTTTGTCCCAGGGTAGCATCGAGGACGAGTAAAGATTCTACACGGGCATCGGAGGCTTTTTTATCGACGATACGACGAATTTTACTCAGTTCGTCCATCAAGTTTTTCTTGTTTTGCAGTCTCCCAGCTGTATCGACGAGTAGTAATTCCGTGTTGCGTGCTTGTGCGGCAGCGATCGCATCAAATACCACTGCGGCTGGATCGGTATTTTTACCAGGGTTGGCAATCACTTCGACATTGCTCCTTGCGCCCCATACCTTCACTTGTTCCACGGCAGCGGCGCGGAAGGTATCTGCTGCCCCAATTAGGCAGTCGTAGCCGGATTTCTGAGCGATATGGGCGAGTTTACCGATAGTTGTGGTCTTACCTGCCCCATTGACTCCGGTAATTAACCAAATATTGAGTCTATCTTTTTCTGGAACAAAAACAGGGCTGCAATTTTGCAGGGGGCGATCGAGCATATCTCGGAGAATCTTTTTCAGATAAGCGATCGCGGCATCTGGGGGTAAGGCTGCTTGCTTGATCTGATTTTGCAAGGCTTCGATGATGTAGTCCGTCGCTTCCACTCCAACATCCGCTTGCAGCAGCAGAGCTTCAATTTCCATCACCGCTGCTTGGTTCAGCGGTCCTTGACCGACAATTGATTTTAACTGGTTGACAATGTTACGGCGCGTTTTGCCTAAACCCTGCCGCAGCTTTTTCAACCAAGTAATTTCTTCAATCGAAACATCTTCTGGTCGCCGTCCTTGTGCCGCCAGAACCTCCGCCGACCACAAAAATCCTTCATCAAAAGCAAAGTCAGGAGCTAAGTCAGTATCGGCTGTAGGTGTAGTAACTTCTGTTGCCGTCACTGGCTGTAATACTTCTGGTTCTGGTTCCTCGATCGCAGTTGCCTTTAGCCTCTCCAACCTTGCCTGACGCTCTGCTTCTGCTTTTGCCCAAAAAGGTACGCTCGCTGTTTCCTCTGATGTTGCTTCTAATGTTGTTTTCTCTGCCGCTGTTTCCTCTGGCGCAGTTGCTTCTGGTGTTATTTCCTCTGCGATCGCTGATGCTTCTGTTGTAGCTATTTCCTCAGTCGAGATCGGTTCTGCTAGCGTGGCTGTTTCTGCCGTAACTGGCTCTTCAGTCTTGACAAGTTGCTCTACTTGTGTGTCTAAAGCTTCTGCTTCGGATTCCGCTAACTCAGCAGCTCCCTCAGCTCCCTCAGCTTCCTCAGCTCTCTTTTCTGGAGCTTGCTGCTGCCTTTCTTGAATACTTTTATAGGCTGCTTTAGCAAAGCTGAGATAATCTACTGCTGCATCTTGAGCCGATTGTTCCTGGGATACGTCTGCTGGTTGCTCCGGTGCTGGAGTAGCAGGTTGCTCCTCTTGTGGAGTAGAAGATTCATCGTGTTTGCGGCGGAACCAGTTAAAAGGCATTGTCAGTTATCAGGGAACAGGGAACAGGGAACGGGGAACAGGGAGCAGGGAGCAGGGAGCGCACGAGCAGTCACTGTTGACTCTTGACTTCCGACTTCCGACTTCCGACTTCTTTTTGTTTTAAGCGATCGGTGACGCGGCGCAAAACGCCGTTGATAAATTTGTATCCTTCGTCTCCACTGTACCGCTTTGCGAGTTCTACTGCTTCATCGATCGCAACACTAACCCGATCTTGAAAACCTAAAAATTCAATTTCGGCTACTGCAATCCGCAGGATATCGCGATCGATCCGCGCCAGTCGATTTAATTGCCAGTCTACTAGAGCCTGTTCTAAAATTTCATCAATTTCAGCTCGGTTTTGATTAACTGTATTCACAAGTGTTAGCGCGTAACGGCGGACATCAAAATTTGGTTCTGCTGCCGTGGCTGATTGGATCGTCTCTGGTAGTTGCATGGCTGTAGCAAGGCGATTAATTGCACTTTGAGTCAATTGAATCCCATCCTGCAACATAGCTCTGGCTGTTTGGACATCGTTAGCACGGGTTTCGCTCGTCAAGAGGCGATCGTTTGCCCGCTGAACTTCTCCAGAAGCCGTTTCTAGAGCATCTTCTACTTCCGTTGTCAAAGTTCTGACGGCTGCAACTAACAAATTAGATAGTTGTTGCGCTTCCAATTTTTCTGAGGAATTAGGCAGTTGGCTCAAACTAAGCAGAGCCAATTCGCGAGCAATACTTCGTGCTTTCATTATTGGAAGGGTAATTGGTAGTTGGTAGTTGGTAATTGGTAGTTGGTAGTTGCTCGGCAGTGACTGACAACTGATAACTGTTCACTGATTAATCGCTTGTCCTTGGCGATCTAGCAAAAGTGGGGGTAGGGGCGCATTGGGGGAAACAATACCACCAGAGATAATGACTTTAAAGGCATCTTCAACGGACATGGATAGGTCGATCGCTTCGTCTGCTGGAACAATGGCATACCATCCGGTGGTTGGGTTGGGGGTTGTGGGAATAAATACGCTCAGCATCGGGCGATTCATGTGAGATTGAATTTCATGACTCATAATCCCAGTGACAAAGGCGATCGCCCATATACCCCGCCGAGGATACTCTATTAGAATAACGCGCCGAAACTTCCCATTAGAATCTTTAAGCAGGGTTTCGAGCAATTGTTTTAAGGTTTTGTAAACTGCTCCAGCTAAGGGAATGGCTTGTAATAATTGTTCTCCGAAATCGAGCAGCCAGCGTCCGGCGATATTGCGTGCCATTAAGCCGATCGCTAAAATGCACAGCAGCGGTACTGTTAGACCTACTGCTAAGTTGATGAGATTCACGAGGAAGGGGTTCATTTCATCCAACGGATTCAGTTGTTTGGGAATCCGCGTCAGAAATTCGATCGTCCAACTAGCAACGGCGATCGTCAGCCAGATTGTCGTAGCTAAGGGAATGACGACCAATAATCCTGCAATCAGGTCATTTTTTAGATCCTGTTTCAACCTTTCAAGCACAAGCTGCTGATTCTCCTTTGTCTGGCTATTGACTTTAGCAAGCCTCTTTTCCTGTTTTTCCCTAATTGGGGGGAAGCAATTTTATAAATAGGCATATCTCTATAATATTTTGTTGACTCTGTAAATAAATATTGCATGTGGTAATGGGTAATGGGTAATGGGTAATGGGTAATGGGTAATGGGTAATGGGTAATCGGTGGTTGTTGCACC
>NZ_PYCI01000032.1:0-54823 GCF_003015105.1 Chroococcidiopsis sp. CCALA 051
GAGCAGGGACGAGCTGGGGGGGAAAGAACTGGGGGAGTTGGGGAAGCAATTCAAAATTCAAAATTCCCTACACCCCACACCCTATTTACCAGCCACCAGCCACCAGCCACTAGCCACTCCCCTCACAGAGGCAGATGGATTGCTCACAGAACAGCCGCTACAGGCAGTTTGGGTAGCGAGTGCCGATTGTACGCCTGTATTAATTGCCGATCGCCATACCGGACAAGTTGCAGCCGTTCATGCAGGCTGGCGGGGAACGGCGATGAAAATTGTGCCGCAAGCGATTGCGCGTTTGCAAGCACAAGGTAGCAAAATTCAAGATTTGCGCGTCGCTTTGGGTCCTGCGATCGCGGGGAGTGTCTATCAGGTTTCCCGACAGGTAGCAGCTGAAGTTGGAGCTAGCATTACTGCAACTGATGCCACAACCGAAATTCTCAACTGTTTAGCTGAAATACCCAACTCTCCTCTATTTCCCGATTCTCACCCAGAAAGAGTCCGGTTGGATATCCGGCGGGTTATTACCTTGCAATTAGAGCAATTGGGTATTAGTCCCGAACAAGTGGCGATCGCTCCTCACTGTACCTACCAAGAACCAGAACGTTTCTTTTCCTATCGTCGCGACAAACAGAAAAAAGTTCAATGGTCGGGAATTATTAGCCAATAAACATTGGTAATGGGTAGTTGGTAATTGGTAATGGGTAATTGGTAATGGGTGTTAATTGTTGGGTATTAGTTGTTGACTTAGCTACTATAGCAATCCTAGATGAATCGTGAAATTAATTGCTCGTGTAGAGACGTTACATGTAACGTCTCTACACTGGACACGTTTACAAATCAACTTGAATTGCTATATTCACTACTCACTTTAATAAGCTAATCCACGATATTTTAATTGTTGAGTAAGTTGGGGGGCGATCGCTTGTGTGGCTGGACGAGAACCGAAGCTGACACCTCGATATTTTCCTGCTACTTGCTTAGTAACTACTGGAGCTGATCGATTAGATTTGGTGTAAACTAAACCACGATAAGAAAGCTGCATTTGTTGTTTCTCCTTTAGGTAATATGTGTTTGATGAACGTGTAAATAAAATAAATTTGAACGTGGTAGATTCCTTACTAAAGTTAATTTCCAGAAAGATTTTGAACGCGATATAAATACTGAAGAATTGCAAGAATTCCAGTGATAAGAATTCCCGTTGTCTTACTCTTAACTACCTCCCATAATTCATAATTTCGGATTTGAAATTATGAATTTTTGTGACTAGCTGCAAGTTGAAAGCGCCAATTCATTGCTCGTGGCTGTACCTACTCCGGGAAAGGGCGCGGCGTGGGTTCAAACTTTTTGTCCAGGAGGATGAAACCGCCAGTTTAAAGCGTGGGGTTTGATGTAGGGTTGGATAGCAGCAGGTGTATAATCGCAAATTTGAGCGCGGTAGATGAGAAACACTATGTTACCGATTTCTATCTCTTACGCGCAGCTTGATGTTTATCCTCGGGGTTGTCAGCAGATAGCCTGCCTGTATTTCATGCAGTCCGACACGAGAGATCTGCTGAGGAATGTCACGAATTACGCTCCACAAAGCCGTTACATTGGTCAATAGCTGCGAATTCTATTTGCCTGCTGCAAGCTCTAGCACTGCATAACGTGTCACTGGCATTACTGCATTACGTGTCAATGGTGGCACTGCATTATGTGGCAAAATTAAAGACGGTGTTAAGAAAAAACTTTAATAGGTAATCCCGTGACAACTGCTACCGCTGCTCGTCGTGTCGTGTTTCCTTTCACCGCTATTGTGGGTCAGGACGAAATGAAACTCGCCCTTTTACTCAACATTATTGACCCGAAAATTGGCGGGGTAATGATCATGGGCGATCGCGGTACTGGCAAATCTACCACGATCCGCGCTTTAGCTGACCTATTGCCAGAGATTGAAGTTGTGGCGGACGATCCATTTAACAGCCATCCTAGCGATCCCGATTTGATGGGCGATGCAGCACGGCAACTGTTAGAACAAGGTGCAGAAATTCCCATCGCTAAGAAAAAAATTACTATGGTCGATCTGCCATTGGGAGCGACAGAAGACCGAGTTTGCGGCACGATTGATATTGAGAAAGCCTTATCTGAAGGTGTCAAAGCTTTTGAACCAGGACTGCTGGCAAAGGCAAATCGCGGTATCCTCTACGTCGATGAAGTTAACCTACTTGACGATCACCTTGTAGACGTATTGCTAGACTCCGCCGCCAGTGGTTGGAATACTGTAGAACGGGAAGGCATTTCAATCCGTCACCCCGCCCGTTTCGTTCTCGTTGGTTCTGGCAACCCAGAAGAAGGTGAATTGCGCCCTCAACTACTCGATCGCTTCGGAATGCACGCAGAAATTCATACTGTAAAAGAACCAGCCTTGCGGGTACAAATTGTGGAACAAAGGTCGGATTTCGACCAAAACCCACTGCAATTTTCTGACAAATATCAGCCACAGCAACAAGCTTTACAACAACAGCTGATTAAGGCTCAAGAGTTGTTACCTTCAGTACAAATGGATTACGATCTGCGGGTAAAAATTTCTGAAGTTTGCTCCGAACTTGATGTTGATGGCTTGCGGGGTGACATTGTAACCAACCGCGCAGCTAAAGCGATCGCGGCGTTTGAAGGTCGTACTGAAGTCACAGTAGATGATATTCGTCGTGTCATTACTCTATGCCTGCGTCACAGACTGCGGAAAGACCCCTTAGAGGCGATCGATTCTGGATACAAAGTAGACAAGGCATTTAGCCGCGTGTTTGGCATTGAACCAGCGACGGATGAAATGTCAGAGAAAACAGCGCAAGCTAATGGTATTGGACAAGCAGGCGGACGCTATCGCTAGCCTTAAATTCCCCACGATCAAATATTTTAATTTGTGTACGGGCGGCTTTATCAAATAGATTAACAGCTTTAGCTGTAATTTTTAGTCAAAATCCGCCCCTACAAGTTTTGACTTTTAACTTTTGACTTTTGACTTGCCTATGAGAATTTGGCTTATTTGGTGGAACACCCTAGTTTTTTCTTGTCAGCACAATCCACCCCAGCTGATCGAAATGCTGATGTTATTGTTGGCAACGATGTTATTGGGGACTTGGCTAATTTCACCCCATTGGTCTTATCAAGCATTAGCCTGGAGTTACTTAATCGGGGTATCGGCTTCCATGTGGATACGAGAGGCGATCGCCCCTACCTACCAAGCGCGTCCTACCCAAGTTATTGCCGTACTGTTATTTATCCTCAGCCTCTACGGTTTTGCTGACTTGTTTCAATATTTGTAGAAGTGAGTAGTCAAGTCTGCCTACAAAATCTCTGACTCAGCTGGTACGATTTTCGGCAGGGGCAAGGTAGAAGTTCCTGTGGCGATTGCATCTTTCCCCAATTGCCAAGTTCTCACCTTTTCTACACCCGCTTGTTGCAGTGTTTTTAATAAATCGGCACTTGAAATTATCAATTCATCAACATCAATCCCGCTATAAGCACTAGGATACCTGTCTAGCCGCTTAATGCCTTCTCCTAACAAAATGACTGCCCCGTGCCAATTCTTATTACCCAGATGATAAAGCCCTACAGCAACTTGTAAAACTCCCTGGTAGAAAGTTTTTTCCGGTTCAGTTGCTTCCATCCATAAGGCTTCTAAGGTATCGTGACAGGCGTAGAACTGCCCTTGATTGAACTGTTCTACACCCTGCCAAAACTCCTCTGGTTCCTCTTGATTCAAGATTTTATACCTCACACGCAATTGTTAAATCGGGGCGGGTTTGTCTACTTTTTCTAATGGAAGTAGATATTTTTGGTGAACCCACCCCTACAATTCCGAATTCCGAATTCCGAATTCCGAATTCTCTATCCCATGCTTTCTCGCACGGTTTTGATGTATTCTAAATCGATGTCCTGTTGTTCTCCAGCAAAGTCGTTGTCTGGAGTTAAGAACAGCATACAGTGACACTCTTTACGTTCGCGCATTGGTACACAAGGGCAATTCCAGAAAGTTGCGTGAACTTCTGCTTCCTTGTCTTCATAATGGCGACAGGGACATAAAGGCGCACCAAGATCGTCTTTGTGTTTGGCAAGCCCTTCTACTACTACAGCTGTCACGGAAGGATCGGCGCAAAAATATGTTCCCGTGCGCTTGGCGTAAGTCTGGGAGAACTGCCACATTGCCTCTAGGCTTTTCTCAGTCGATAGAGCGTTGTTTTCTGTTGTGTTCATAACCTTTCTTGACGAATCTTTAAGTTTTGTTTACAAGAGCTGAAGCATTGTTTCTAGCATTTTAACAACATAGATGTTGCAAAAGTGAATATAAGTCGTAAGTCGTAAGTTAAGAAGCCGCTAGTCACCAGCCACCAGCCACCAGTCACTATTCACCTGCTGATTACAGTTTTGCTTTGGACAACTCATCGTGTAACGCCCGTAAAGTAGGGTATTGAGAGCGCAGTTGCGTGATGCCCGTCCAATCAGATTGAGTGTTGCACGATTTACAGACAGCCTTGATTCGTTGTAAATGTTGGACGGCTTCTCGATAGGCAGAGCGATTTTTTTGCTCGATCGCCTGCGTAGCTAATTGTTTGTAAAGCGCGATCGCCATTTGGGGATGGGTAGTTTCGATTGCCTTGGCTAGGGCTTGGCGAAATCTAGACTGCTCCCACTCTTTGAGCTGGGGAAATAATTCTAGCACCCGCTCGATATTTTTCTCGTAAAAGGCAATATGTGTCAGCAAGAGCAGCTGTTTGTTCTGCTGGAGTTTTTGTAGTACGTTATCTCGCAGTTGCCGTATAGTGGTTTGAGCGAATATCATTCGCGACTACACAAACAAAGTCCGCCTGCGCGGACTGAAACATATTCAATCTCTTAATCTGCTTAAGCAGATTTTGTCTATATAGCTGCGAATTTTATTCGCCAAACTTCCTAGAAACAAATTTTACTACAAACTATTTTTTGCTTCTTGAGATACAGCTTCAACTTCATCTTTTGCTAACTGCTCGATCAGAGTCCGAGCTTGTTCGCCGCCCAATTTAGCTAAAGCTTGCACGACGCGATAGCGAATTTGCCAATCGGGGTTGGTAGCAAAAGGAACTAGTAATTCTATTGCTTGCGGATTGCCTAAATCTCCCAGAGAGCTAATTGCCGCAGTTTTATCTAACTCGCTACCCGATTCCAATGCTTCTTTTAATAAGTCAAAAGAGCGCGGATCGCCCAATTCGCCTAGAGTTGCAATAATACTAAACCGCACTAACCACTCGGGCGTACTGTGATAGACTTGCGCTAAATCTGCAAACGCATCAGTTAACTTCAGCGCTCCCAGACAGTCAGCCGCAGCAGCTTGTACGTCTGGTTCGGGGTCGTTAAGTAGGCGATCGCGCAATACATTTAAACTAGTATCTAAATCTTGTCCTCCCAAAGTGTCCAACTGACTTACTGCCGAGTAGCGAACTCTGGCGTTGGGGTCATCAATTGCCTTGAGCGCCAACTCCAGCGCAACTCCTTTATCTTCCAATTCGCGAACTTGATTCATCGCCCGCAAGCGATCGCCCAAATCCTGCGAATCGAGTAATTGCTTTACCGATTCTGGACTAACAGCCATTTTGAATTTGTTATTTGTATTTGGTAATTTGTATTTACTCTTACCATTTTTTAGGGGCAAGAAGTCAGAAGTCAGAAGTCAGAAGTTAAAAGTCAAAAGTTAAAATCTAGAAGACGAGAAGTAATTTTCCCTGCTCCCTGCCCTACTCTCTAATGACTTTCTTCACTGACTACTTTGTAGAAACGTTACATGCAACGTCTCTA
Organism: Chroococcidiopsis sp. CCALA 051; assembly: GCF_003015105.1. Classification (NCBI taxonomy): domain Bacteria; kingdom Bacillati; phylum Cyanobacteriota; class Cyanophyceae; order Chroococcidiopsidales; family Chroococcidiopsidaceae; genus Chroococcidiopsis; species Chroococcidiopsis sp. CCALA 051. Next base: position 5,809 of record NZ_PYCI01000032.1, read on the forward strand.
CGCTGATAAGTGATAACTGATAACTGAATCACTGGTCGCTGGCTGCTAAGTCGCGTACGATATCGCCACGAGTCAAAATTCCGATCACCTTACCGCTAGGATCGACGACTGGCAAACGCGGGATCTTGCGATCGTGCATCAGTTGTGCTGCATCTCGCAATGGTTTATCAGGAGCAACGGTAATCAAATCTTGACTCATTACCTCTCCCACCGTCTGCCCCAACGCTTTATGCAAGTCTCGTTCGTATTGAGCCGGATTTTTCAGGAAAATCACGCTATCAAGAAACATGATGTAAGCCGGGGGAGTAACTCCTGTTTCTTGCCACATCAGATCTGTCTCTGAAATCGTACCGATTAACTTGCCTGCATCGTCTACCACGGGTAAACCACTAATACGCTTTTCTGCCAAAAGCTTGATTGCATCATGCAGTGAGGTTTCTGGACGCACCACAATTGGGTCGCGGGTCATGACATCGGCAACAGTCTTAGGCATTTACAGACAGCTCTCTTTTGCAATATCCTCTAAATTTATTTTAAAGGGTGAGGTGCGCTCTGCGCAGGGTGTAGTGAGTGGTGTGTGGCGCGTGGTGCGCTCAGGCGTGGTGCGCTCAGGCGTGAAACACTTGTGAATTATGACTTGTGACTTGCCTTGCTTCCTCAGCTCCTCTGCTCTCTTCTCTCCTGCGCCCAAGTCCCCCTTGTCCTCCTTGTCTCCCTTGTCCCAATTTTGAATGCGCGAATGCGTGAATTTTGCCTCCGACTTACGACTCCCGACTCCCAAATTATTCTGTCCTACTGCCAATTAACCAAACTAATCTTCCTACCAACCAACCAAGAATCGCGTAAGCTGCAATTGCCACGATCGCGTTAATTTCAAACACCTGGGAATTACCAAACTTTGGCGTACCGAATAGGTTAGCAACTGGAGCGTAAAAAGGCTCGGAGAGATTATAGATAAATTGAGCAAATGTATTATCTGGATTCGCCCCAAACAGCCGCAAAATCATTCGTAACAACAGCAGCATCCCCAGCGCTCCGGCGAGGAAGTAAATAATTTGTACCAGCTTGCTGACAGTAGCATTACGGCTAGCCAGCGTCACTCGCCGTTCTGCTTCACGTAGCCGAATTTCTTCATGCCGCTGTCGGTCGTCATCCCTCATTTGCTCCTACCTGTACCTTGCGATCGCGATTTTCTCTGTTAGTTAATTTTAATTTAAAAAAAATTATCCAAGTCTCAAGGGTGAAACAAATCCATATTTTTCAAATCTTCATCGAATTCTTCATTGTACGCATACCTAAATTACTCTTGCTTAAGTCACGATAAAAGCACGACTGTCAAAAATTTAGTTATTTTTTCTATCCTCAAAGTTAACTGCTAATAGCTAGCTAATCATAGCTATTTCCTGCAATGGTCGATATAAATCAGAGATCTTCTATTTTAATTGTTGACGACAGCCCGCTCAATGTTAAAGGTTTGTTTAAAATCTTACACCACTCTGGGTTTATAGTTTCTGTTGCAAACAGCGGTGAAAATGCTTTATTGGAAATCAAAAATACATTACCAGATCTAATTTTATTAGACGTAGTAATGGTAGGAATGAATGGCTTTGAAACTTGTCGTCATCTCAAAGCCGATCCAGCAACTCAAGATATTCCAGTGATTTTTATTAGTGCTTTAGATGAAGCAACCAATAAAGCCGAATGCTTTGCAGTTGGCGGAGTTGATTACATTACCAAGCCCTTTGCAGCCGAGGAAGTGTTAGCGCGAGTCAGACATCAATTGGCATTACGTGCAGCCAAAATAGAAATCGAACGGCTTAACCAAGAACTAGAAGCAAGAGTTCGCCAGCGAACGCTGCAACTAGAGGCAGTCAACCGACAGTTGCAACAAGAAATTAGCGATCGCCATCAAGTACAAGAGCAATTAGTCTACAGTGCTTTGCACGATGCCTTAACCCATCTCCCCAACCGTACCTTGTTGATGGAACGCTTGGAAATGGCGTTACAACGGGTAAAACGATATCCAGACCATTTATTTGCCGTTTTATTTATCGACTTAGACCGTTTCAAAACGATCAACGACAGTTTAGGGCATCAGGTAGGCGATCGATTGCTATTGGCGATCGCCCATCAGCTACAACAACTCGTCCGCTCCACAGATACAGTGGCTCGCTTAGGCGGAGATGAATTTATCATTCTCCTCGACCCCATTCAAGATATTAATGATGCGATTCGAGTTGCCGAGCGAATTCACACCCAATTGCGATCGCCACTGCAACTCGCAAGCAGAGAAATATTTATCGGTGCTAGTATCGGTATCGCTGCGAGTGCAACTCACTATCAACAAGGCTCAGAGCTGCTGAGAGATGCAGATATAGCCATGTACCGTGCTAAAGAGCAAGGTAAAGCGCGGTATGAAATTTTTGACCGAGCTATGTATGCTGAAGCAATCCAAAAGCTGCAAATCGAAAACGATCTGCGTCAAGCAGCAGTCGGACAAGAGTTTCACCTCAATTACCAGCCAATCGTCTCTTTAGATACAGGTAAAATTATCGGTTTTGAAGCGCTACTACGCTGGCTGCATCCCGAACGGGGTTTGATTTCTCCGTCCCAGTTTATCCCGATTGCTGAAGAAACTGGATTAGTTGTTCCGATTGGTGAATGGGTGCTTTTCACAGCTTGCAGTCAAATGAAACAATGGCAAACTAAATTTTCTCATCCACCCGCCAAAATCAGCGTTAACCTCTCGCTGAAACAATTGCGAGAACCCGATTTTCTGGAGAAGATAGATCGCATATTAACCGAAACGGAAATTGCCGGCGAGAGTCTCAACCTAGAACTGACCGAAAGTATGCTCATGGACAACGTGGAAGAACTGATCTTCGTTCTCGGACAACTGCGGGCGAGAAATATTCGCCTGAGTATTGACGACTTCGGTACGGGTTATTCTTCTCTCAGCTATTTACATCGTTTTCCAATTGATTATTTAAAAGTAGACCGAGCTTTTATCAGTGGAATTGGAACTGGTGGCAAATCTCGTCAGATTGCAGCCACAATTATTTCCCTAGCTCACCAGTTAGGAATTAAAGCGATCGCTGAAGGCGTGGAAACTCCAACTCATTTACAACACTTACATGCATTAGATTGTGAAGAAGCACAGGGATATTTATTTTCTAAACCCCTAGATTTAGCAGCCGCAGAGTCTTTAATTTTGACCAATCCTCAGTGGTGAGTTAACAGAGTTGCGATCGCTTCACGTCCGATGCACCATTTTTTGCTTGAGTATGTAAAAATCCGATCGCTTTGCTAGCAAGCTTGGGGGTCGAACTTTTAACACGAGCGGATAGCAAGCCAAGACAAATACGAGTCGGACTACGGTTGAACAGAGTAAAGCCCAACCCGCACCTTGCAATCCCAACCGAGGCACGAGTAATAACAGGAAGGGAACGCTCAGCCCCAAGCCAATTGTTTGCAGAAGTGTCACCGTTCCAGGTCTTCCTAATGCCATAAATGCTTGTGCCAGTATCCAGACGCTACCGTCAACCACAGTCATCACTACCAGAATGCGAAATACAGGGACAGCTCCCATAAACTCAGCACCGTAAAGCAAGTTGAGCAGCATCGGTCCTACTATAAATAAAATCGCAGCTGCCATAGTAGTTAGAGCTGTGCTGATACGCGCTGCCATCCCAGTTACAGCAACAACTTCTGCTATGGGACGAGCTGCTGTTTTAGGTAACAGCACTGTGACAATCGAATGCTGAAACAGATTCAGCATCCGGGATAAGCTCAGGGAAATCACATATTTTCCCATAGCTTCGGGTGCTAACAAATTGATCACTAGCGCTTGATCCACTTGTACTGATAGCGTACCGATTAGATCGATACCGTATGCCCTCAAACCATAACTCACCAGACGTTGGTAAGATTTTCTCAACCCGCTTAAACGGGGACGAAAGCGCTGCCATACGCAACGCGATAGCCAAAAAAATATCGGGAGACTGGGAAATGCATAAGCAATGACAGCAGTAAAAGGAGTGAGGTTGTCTGAAACTGCTAGTCCGGTCAAGATAACTAATGTTGTTAACGGTTGCAGATATTGTGCTTGATTGGCAGTTTTGAAATTGTAATCTGCTTCCAGTGCTGCGGTATAAATAGTTGTCAGCATGATTATGGGCGACAGCACCATAAACCATTGAGCGTAGCGGATGACTTCTGGCGAATACTGAGTTAACCACTGCGGGATGAAAAGTATCCCTGCGATCGCTGCCACTATACCTAATATCGTACCCAGGACGAGGGTAGCAGAAAAAATCTCTGATTCCTGCTCTGGATTGCGTTTGAGATAATAGCGTAAAGCAATTGGCAGCCCCAAAGTCATAGTAAAGGCTAAAAATTGGGGCCACAGAGCGATCGCTGCTTGTTCGCCTCGCCCATCAGGTCCCAAAATACGTGCTGTAATCGCACCCGTACATGTATTAGCAGCTAAAATCAATATCTTCGTCAGCAGTGTTTGCAAGGTAGCAGCAGTCGCGCCACGTCCCGCTAGTACCCAACGAACACTAGCACCTACAGTTTTCATCCATTCAACTCCAGTCTCATCAAAGCTCGAATTCTGTTTTTCTATTAATTCCTCTCAATATCGGGAATAAATAGTTAAAAAATGTCTGATTTGTGCTACGTCAAGACTAATTCTCCATTCAGCGAAAAATAGCTATTAATGGTTTCTGTTTGTCCATTGATGGCTACTTCAAAACATATTTTCAAAGGGTCTTGCCTCGACAACGGCATTTGTTAACGCTAATGGAGTAAGGGAACATTGTAAATTTAACCATAGATAGATGCAAAGAAATGTAAATGAGGAAAATAGTTTCTTCACAGTTTGGTCAGCACTGATTCTCATGGGTTAATTTATACATGCCTCGATCGCTAAGCTATTCCATTAGCATCTGTTACTGTTAAAAAAATAGTCTCTATTGCTACTTCACTCGCTAACATTATGTAGAGGTATTACATACAATGCCCGAGTCTCTTGTGGGCAGTGAGATTGAAGTATGGAAACAACGATCGAGAGTGATAATAGTCACAAGTTTTCCAACTTCAGACAGAGTGTGACAATAGAAGCAATTATGGCAGGACACAGTAAATGGGCGAACATTAAACGTCAAAAAGCAAGGGTTGATGCCGTCAAGGGGAAAACATTTACGCAATTGTCGCGGGCAATTATTGTGGCGGCGAGAAATGGCGTACCCGATCCGGCAGGAAATTTTCAGTTGCGAACAGCGATAGAGAAAGCCAAAGCAGCAGGCATTCCAAATGAAAATATCGAGCGAGCGATCGCTAAAGGCGCGGGTACGTATGAAGACTCTGCCAATTTAGAAGAAATTCGCTATGAAGGTTACGGTCCTGGTGGCGTGGCGATTTTGATTGAGGCTTTGACTGACAACCGCAACCGTACTGCTGCCGACTTGAGAGCTGCCTTTAGTAAAAATGGGGGAAATTTAGGTGAAACAGGCTGCGTTAGTTGGATGTTCGAGCGCAAAGGAGTCGCGCTGGTTTCTGGCAAAATAGATGAAGACGAACTTTTAGAAGCATCTCTAGAAGGTGGCGCGCAATCCTATGAAATTAACGAGGATGAGCATGGGCGCTCGGCTGATGTGATGACAGAGATCGGCAATTTGGAAGCTCTAACTCAGAAGCTGAAAGAAAAAAGTTTTGTTGTAGACGAAGTAGAATTGCGTTGGATTCCCAGTAATACAATAGAACTTACCGATCCAGAACAGGCGCGATCGCTTTTGAAGTTAATCGATGCTTTAGAATCTTTGGATGACGTGCAGAACGCTACCGCTAACTTTGACATGAGCGATCGGTTAATGGCAATGAGCTTTGCTTAGTCTATAGCAGGGAGCGTACGAGCAGAGAGCTGAGCTTCTGAGCAGATGAAAAAGTTACACCACGAGCGCGACTTGCAGTCCAGAGACTTGCTTATAAAGAAAATTAATCGGGACGCACGGCTGCGCGTTCCGATTAAGTATGTATTTCACGTGTATCTCATTTAGCTAAAAGAGTCTATCAATCTTTCTGCACCTATACGGTAATGATTAATTAGTCAAGTGCCGCTTTGAGCGATTTTAGTGAGAAGTCGTAAATCATAAAAGCCTTTTTCAGATCATAATATTGGCGATCGCTCTATCAATAGAGACGAGATCTATTTGGATCTAAAATATTTTCGCTACTTTGACAGATCCAAAGATTATAGTATTATTTTATACGCAAGTTTATTTCTTTCCATTTTAATCGTACGCCTAATGCTCAAGGAGATTGGATATAAGGTTTGGCAATTAAAAACTGAATTCATTTACAGACTAGCGTTAAAAAGATATGCCAAGTCACTGCCCGCACTTTCTCTAGCCGATCGACAAATTGTCGATCGGTTGCAGCAAGAGGGAGTTTACGTGACTTCTTTAGAAAAGTTGGGATTTGCTTCCACTCCACAGATGGTTGATGCTTGCAGCGAAGTTCTGTCTTGTACCGAACCCGAACGCGATCGGAGTGCGGCAAAATCTCCGCTTCAAATCTACACCCTATCAGAATTAACAGATTTCTCTTTATGGGGAAACGAACGGCGACTGCTTGACATCGTTCAAAACTATATCGGTCTACCAATTAAATTTCAAGGTATCCAGTTGCGACGAGAATTCAGTCACCCACAGCAGTTTGGCGCGATGCTATGGCATAAGGATGGAGACGATCGCCGCAGTATCAAAGTCATCATATATTTGAGTGATGTTGACCGAGAGCATGGACCTTTTGAATACATTCCTAAATCCGTCACTGCCGCTGCTTGGCTAAGATTTCGGATCGATTATCAGATTTTCCGCACGGGTTTTTCCGGTCTGAAAAATGAAAAGATGGAGCAATTCGTCCCTAGATCTGCATGGAAATCATGTGTTGGAGCTGCGGGTACAGTGATACTGGTCGATACTCACAGCGTTTTTCATCATGGTAGCCTACGTACAGCAGAGCGCTCGGCTCTGTTTTTTGTTTATACGGCTCGAAACCCAAAACGTCCAGATCTTTGCCGTCGGTATAGCCATCACTCCCATCCCAGACTGAATTTATCGCGCAACTCTCAAAACCTAAAACAGCAGTAAGCCCCGAAGTTTAACACTATCAAGCTTGCGTCCTCCGATCGCAGCTAACTGCTGACTTCTAACTGCATCATGACTTGCTTACCCTGCGGATTCGCGGCAAAATGAAGATAAGTAAATATTCTTAATCAACTCGATATACTTTGTTAGACATGGCGTTCGAGCAACTTTCGCAATCAGTTTCACCTCCGCAAGCGATCGCACCCAATAACGGTTTTGACTACGACTTGGCGATCGTCGGTGGTGGAATTGTGGGCTTAACCCTTGCCTGTGCCTTGAAAAATTCGGGGTTGAGGGTGGCACTCATTGAAGCAAAGCCATACTCCGTAGCAGCGATGAAGGGGCAAGCATACGCCGTTCACATGTCTTCGCGACTAATTTTATCGGCAATCGGTGTCTGGGATAAAATTCTGCCTGGAATTGAAACGTTCCACCATGTCAAACTTTCCGATGCCGATCGCCCCAATGTGGTAGAGTTTCACCCAAAAGATTTGGGGAAGGAGGCGATCGGTTACGTTGCCGAACACCAAGCTTTATTAACGCCTTTACAGGAATTTTTGCACGAATGCTCCAACGTTGACTATTTATGTCCGGTAGAGTTGGTACGAACTGAGTTTCAATCGCACGGAGTCGAGTTGACACTCAATGTCTCGGGTAAGTCACGGCAAATTTGCACGCGGTTGTTGGTGGCGGCGGATGGCGCGCGATCGCGGATTCGTCAAAATGCGGGAATTAAAACTTGGGGCTGGCAGTACTGGCAGTCTTGTATTGTCGCTTTTGTCAAGCCAGAAAAACCCCACAACAACACGGCTTATGAAAAATTCTGGTCGAGCGGACCTTTCGCTATTTTACCCCTACCAGGAAATCGCTGTCGCATTGTTTGGACTGCTCCTCATGCCGAAGCAAAAGCTTTATTGGAATTGGATGACGCGCAGTTCCTCGCCGAACTCACCCGTAGGTACGGTACTCAAATGGGAGAACTACAACTAGAAGGCGATCGCTTTATGTTTCCGGTGCAGTTGATGCAAAGCGATCGCTATGTGTTGCCGCGTCTGGCACTGGTGGGCGATGCCGCTCACTGCTGTCATCCCGTGGGCGGACAAGGCTTGAATTTAGGAATTCGCGATGCTGCGGCTTTAGCTGAAGTGCTACAAACAGCCACTCGTCAAGGAGAAGATCTCGGCAGCTTGCAGGTACTCAAACGCTACGAACGCTGGCGCAAGCGAGAAAATTCAATGGTTTTGGGTTTTACCGATTTATTAGATCGGACGTTTTCGAATAATTATTTACCCGTGGCGATCGCTCGTCAATTCGGCTTGTGGGTTTTGCGGCGCGTACCTATTGTCAAGCGATCTGCCTTACAACTCATGACTGGTTTAGGAGGACGTTTGCCTCAAGTAACAGTTATCAGTGACCAGTGAACAGTTATCAATTAGATAACTGAATTTTTACCACTTTTTATATGGTAAAAATTTTCCCGACATGATCACTTTGACGCGATCGCCTTTGGGGTCTTCTTCTTTCTCTACATCTAAAGTAAAGTCAATTGCGCTCATAATGCCATCGCCAAATTTTTCATGAATCACGCTTTTGAGTGGCATTCCATACACTTGCATGATTTCATAAAAGCGATATATGAGCGGATCTGTCGGTACGACTGGACCTAAACCTTTGAGCGGGCATTCTGTTAGTTCTGGTGCTAATGTCGTCGGTAGCCCAATCGCCGATAAAATCTTTTCTGCCTCTGCCTGAGAAGCACTAGCTTGACGGTAAAAGACTGCGGCAATCCAAACTTCATCCCTACCGACTGCTTTTTCTAAATCGACAAAGGACATTCCTTTTTCTTGTTTTGCTGCTAAGAGTTTTTGCGTAATTTCAGGCAGCATTTTTTTACCTCTTAATTGCTCGTTTGATGTAATTGTATCGATTGTTCTATTTGGTTTTTGTGATGAATTTTACTGAAAAATACAGGGATTGTGAAGCAAAAGTCAAAAAGAAAAGAACAGAGTTTTGATAGTTTTGCTCTCGACTACAAGGTAATCGCCCCTCTAAATCTTCCTAAATTGATTTCTGAAGTTATCTCGATCGCGATTCGATTTTCTAGCTGCCGCACTGCTTAATTTATGGTTTTGCACTTCAATTGCGATTTCTATTGCCTTGAATGATAGTGAAAAGTACAGCTAGAATTTACACGCCATAATTACCGTAAATTACCGGATAGATTGAACTATTGTCTTTACAATATCTTATGATTTGTATCCGGAGCATTGGATTTATTTAAAAAGATCGTAAAGTTATCGGTATAGCTATTATTATTTTTTAGTAGTCTTTTATACTTACAGTGTTAGTCGTTTAACATTACTTATTGCTCATTTAACCCCGATTCTCATTGAGTAGGACGAAATTTCAGCGGCGGGTTGTGTAGCCATAAATTAACACCTGACTCCGAATCTCCATCAAGCTAATATTTCAAAGCAATTCACGAATGTCTGGGTTGGCACAACAACCTCATTTTAGTTCAATTTCATTGTGTTATGTTGCGTCACCTCTAAGCTAGATCGTACCGCTCAGAAGTAGTAGCAACAGGCAATCGTATTCTCTTGCCATGCAGTTATTAGAAGATCGTAGGGAATTCACGAAAATAAATGATTTCACTAATTAATTCTCAAAAACTATGGCTGAAGTTGCAACGGAGGTTTTTACAATACTCGGCAATCTCGCTCAAGCAGCCGCAGTGGTTGCTGATGTTTGCATTTAGCCGCATTCAGATTATTCGTTTTTTGGTGTTGCACTTAACTAAAAAACCTATAAAAATTGATTTTCTTAAAGAAAATTCTGTTTTTACAGAGCTCGATCCAGATCGGGCGGTTAAAGCTTTAAACAGCGATGGTTTGCATTTGGGGATTACGATCCCACCACATATACTCAAAGAGATTCTAGATTTTGCCAGAACAGCGACATACTACGGAAATGGAGACTTACAATTTCCGTTCTCGCTGGCGAATCGAAGAGTGCAAGAAATGAAATCTGGCAAAAGTTTTAGGATCGGCTACAATTTTGAGCCTACATCTCAATGTATGGCAATTAGGAAATTAGCAGGAGATCGGAAGCTGTGGGAAATTGCGGCAAAATATTTTGGCAGTCAACCAATGCTTGCCTGCACCCAGCTATGGTGGACTTTTGTGAACGATGCACCCGCTGAGGGTCGCGCTCAAGGTTTTTATCAGTTTCACTACGATCTGGAAGATTACACCTGTGTGAAATTCATGTTCTATCTCACAGATGTCGATCTATTGGGTGGTCCCCACGTTTGTGTGAAAGGCAGTCATAGAAATAAAAAGCTAAGTCACCAGTTTTCGCTACTGAGAGAAAGAGAAGATAGTGAAATTAAAGAATATTACGGTGACAAAAATATCGTGACAATTTGCGATCGCGCTGGGGTTGGTTTTGCCGAAGACCCCTCCTGCTTTCACAAAGGAATTCTGCCTCAAAAGAGCGATCGCCTGATTCTGGAGTTTAAATTTACTCTCAATAACTACGGCATAATTTTGTAACCGTAGGGTGGGCATTGCCCACCAGATTTTTCAATCGCTCCGGCATAATTGTGTCACAGTAGGGTGGGCATTGCCCACCAGATTTTTCAATCGCTCCGGCATAATTGTGTCACAGTAGGGTAGGCATTGCCTACCCTCTTTAGGGAGTCTCAAGCTTTGACTCAATCTGCTCTAAGTTCAGGTCAAATTTAGTCGCGATCGCCTGAATTATCCGGTCTTCTTCAGGTGTTTTGCGTCCGTCCAAGCGAGCGATGCGGCAGCACTGAGCCAATAAGGGAATCGCAAAGTCGCGGTTGAGCTGCTCTAAAAGCACCTCTAAAGGTTGGGGTGACTGAATATTTCTGGAGATTGCCTCTAAGGAAGAAGGACTGAGATTTAACTGCTTTAACTGTGGTTGGATTTCCGACCAAGTTTTTTCTGGGTGACTGGCGAGAATCATGTGGACTAAGATTCGATCCATTACCGCTTCTTGGGCGATCGCCGTTTCCAGATACTTTTTGCTTTGCTGTTCGAGTTGAGCAATTCCTGTTTTGGAGTTAAGGGTTTCTGGCGACTTCAATTTGGCTTCATAGAAGCGACACGCAGCGTATCCTAACGAGTAAAGCATGGCAGCGTTAGAACTCGCGCCAATAAACGCTCCAGCAAAAGGGACGTTACGTAATACCCCTAAACCCGCTAGCCTTAGTAACCGACCGCCTCCCAGTCCCAAGCCAAAAATTGTTAATACCTCTCCTTTGCGGCTAGGGTCTTTTAAACTGAGTCCGTAGGCAGCAGCAATTTGATGCACCATTTCCGCTTGCAGTTGGGTGGTTGCAGCTAAATCGACTGCTAAAAGTGCCAGTGCTACCCCTGGCAAGAAACTGGTAGCAAGTCCTATACCCCCAGCACGGGTAGCTTTTTCCACCATAATTCGGTGAGCGATTTGTTCGGGAGACTCTTCGGGATGCTCTTGCTGTAGTTTTTTGACGGCTGCTTCTGCTTTGGCTAAATCTACACTGTCGGTTGCCCCAATCAACCAATTGAGGTTGAGGAAGCGACTAATCCGTCGCACGAACCAGTTATTCCCTACCCACTCGATCGCTTCTCCAGCTTTTGTCGTCGCTGGAGAGAGCCAATTGTGGACTTGTTGTAAAGCTGCTTCTGGCAGTTGGGCGATCGCTCCTACTGCTTGACCTAATGTCTTAGAAAAGGACGACAATTCACCAGCCGCTTTTTCTCTGGAAGCTGAGACTGGCTGCACCTCCATTGCCTGATTGTTTTGAGAAGGCGTGACTTGCACTTTAACTTCTTCAACTGAGGCTGGCGATCGAGCTGACTGTCGCGAATTATCGTCCATTGTTCACCACTGTTGAGACGAACTTTACCTGTTGTGGTTTTAACGAAAAAGCGATTGGCTTGCTATCCCCCCCAAGGTGTAAGATTCTATGGACTCTGCTAGGGGATCGATCTTTACCTAGAAATTTTAGATTTTCTTATCATCTCGCACTTTTGCTACGCTTCCGATCCCGCTTTCGGCATAAAATTTGTTAAAACGACTTGACTTTCCCTGGTTCCTTCATTGCGATACCCGTTCACTTTACATTTCTAAATCTGATTATGGCTATTGGCTATGTCGCTCTTGTCCTCCACGCTCACCTACCCTTCGTGCGCCACCCAGAAAGTGACTACGTTCTGGAGGAAGAATGGCTTTATGAAGCGATCGCGGAAACCTACGTCCCTTTACTGCTGGTATTTGAAGGATTAAAACGAGACGGAATCGACTTTAAGATTACGATGAGCATGACACCCCCTTTGGTGTCAATGCTGCGCGATCCTCTACTCCAAGAACGGTTTGACGCTCATTTAGCTAAGCTGGAAGAGTTAGTGGAGCTAGAGGCAGAACGTAACGCTCACAACGGTCACATTCGCTACCTTGCCGAACATTACGTCAGTGAGTTCAATCAAATTCGCCAATACTGGGAACGCTTCAACGGCGATTTAGTCACGGCATTTAAGCAGTTTCAAGACAGCAACAACTTAGAAATCATCACTTGTGGCGCTACTCACGGCTACTTACCGTTGATGAAGATGTATCCCCAGGCAGTCTGGGCGCAGATTCAAGTCGCCTGCGAACACTACGAGCAAACTTTCGGACGACCTCCTAGAGGAATTTGGTTACCTGAATGTGCATACTATGAGGGTTTAGAGCGAATGTTAGCCGATGCTGGCTTGCGCTACTTCCTCACCGATGGGCATGGAATTCTTTACGCCCGCCCTCGTCCTCGCTTTGGTTCTTACGCGCCCATATTTACCGAGACTGGGGTAGCTGCTTTCGGTCGCGACCACGAATCATCTCAGCAGGTTTGGTCTTCAGAAGTCGGTTATCCTGGCGCATCTGAATATCGCGAATTTTACAAAGATTTAGGTTGGGAAGCCGAGTATGAGTACATCAAGCCCTATATCATGCCCAACGGACAGCGGAAAAATACGGGGATTAAATATCATAAAATCACTGGTCGCGGTCTGGGGTTGAGCGATAAAGCACTCTATGACCCCTACTGGGCGCGGGAAAAGGCAGCAGAACACGCTGGCAACTTCATGTACAACCGCGAACAGCAGGCTCGACATTTACACGGCATTATGCACCGTCCGCCGATTATTGTCTCGCCCTATGATGCGGAGTTATTCGGGCATTGGTGGTATGAAGGTCCTTGGTTTATCGATTACCTATTTCGTAAGTCTTGGTATGACCAGCAGACTTATCAAATGACGCACTTAGCGGATTATTTACAGGAAAACCCGACTCAGCAAGTGTGTCGTCCTTCGCAGTCGAGTTGGGGTTACAAAGGATTTCACGAATATTGGTTGAACGAGACTAATGCTTGGATTTATCCGCATCTCCACAAAGCCGCCGAACGGATGATTGAAATTGCCTACCGCGAACCCGTTGATGAGTTGGAATGGAAGGCGTTGAATCAGGCAGCGCGAGAGTTGTTACTAGCGCAGTCTTCCGACTGGGCGTTTATCATGCGAACGGGAACGATGGTTCCTTATGCGGTGAGAAGGACGCGATCGCACTTGATGCGCTTTAATAAGCTCTACGAGGATGTCAAAATCGGCAAAATCGACAGCGGCTGGTTGGAGAAGGTAGAACAAATGGATAATATCTTCCCCGAAATCAACTACCGCGTTTATCGTCCTTTGTAACCATCCTTTATAAAAATGTAGAGACGTTCCATGGAACGTCTCTACATTTTTAACCAGGTAAATTATTGCTCGTATAAGCATCCATCCGGTATGCCGGAGTGCGATCGCTGTAATCTATATCAGTACCAGTGATAGATTTGGCTAACTTTTCAAAAGACTTACTACGCCAGTTGCGATCGTGGATCGGTTTTCTTTGCTCTCCTAAAAAATATGCTTGGGTTCCGATGACAGAAGCTGCTACCCAACCGATTACCAATAGTGCAATTAGAATAGTCATCCCTGTTACCTCGTTTTAAGTGGTGTAACTTTATGTAAATAAAAGTAACAGTTACTTGCCAAAATCCTCAATATGTGAAAACCGAACATCAAGTAGAGAATTCCTCCCTATGACAGAGGGGCGTACATCTGTACGCCCCTCATATCCGAATCGCAATTTCGTGTAGAGAAACAAATTAGGAAAACAAACTATATCTCTGTAATTGGGTTTCAATTGTTTTGGGCAAAATTTTATTTAATTCTTTACTATCTTTAAATTGTAGAGTTTGTAAAGATGGTAAATCGAAGGGTAATTGTCCTTCTAAATCTCGCTGCATGTGTGCGAGTAAAATTTGCTCGGAACGTTTTGTTTGAATCGCATAGCCAATTTCTACGCAAACATTAGGGCTAGGAATTAACTGATTGCTGTCCTCTTGAGAAATACTCGTAATTGGCGTACTATCGGCAATAAATAGTAAACTTTTACGAATGTTGAGCAGCATTTGGCGATTGAGCCGGAGCGGATTCTCTTTAGAACGATAAGATTCTACTAAGGATATAGGTAAGCGCGATCGCTTATTTAATGTTTCTAGGGCTTGTTGCAATCCTTCTCGCAAAACTTCGCTAGCTGCGCTATATTCTATTTGGTAAGATAAAAAAATTGTCGGGTCTTGTAGAGCAGATACTGCTTGCTTAGTAAAGTAAATTTCGTGACTAATTAAGTCAATATTCGAGATAACGTAACCACCGCTACCCTCAATATAAAACTCGACAGCCTCTCCTTCTAAATAGCGCTGAAACCATGCCGATTTTTTAACTTCCTCGCTGTCGTTTAAAAAATCAGCTCTCAATCCCGATTTCAACAGACTATTCTTACTCAATCGCAAATCGTGAGTGCGTTTTTCTAATTCTTTAACTGGCTCGTATTTTTCTAGAAACCAAGCTTTGAGCGCAATGATTGCCATTCTCGATTTAACCGTAAAACAATAACACCCAAGCTAGCACTAGCTGAGGAATTTCCTCTGTCTTTCAAGCTTAGGTAGGGATATTCTGAACTCTACCTTACTAATACTAGTAAATTAATACTAGTATAGCAAGCTCGGATATATTGCCCCCTATTTGCGCGTATTTGAGGAAATATCAACCTGTGAGTTGGGTGTTATTTTTATTCGATCGGACAGAAGAGAAATCAGCAGTTCTTGTTTACCTCTTAACTCAATAGAAGTTAGCTTTTCAATCTGCCAATTGAAGCTCTTTTGCTTCAAGTACTAAATTATCACTATGAATTTTAAAGGTAATATGTTAGAAAATAATCTTTACCTTTTCGGTAAAAGTTAATTGAGTAATGGGTAATGGGTAATGGGTAATGGGTAGTTGGTAGTTGCACCTGAAGCCCACCTGCCCACCTGCACACAAAGCTCACCTGTCCCCTACTCTCTGATAACTGATAACTGTTCACTGATAACTGATTTTGGCTATTTCTCGAATTTCCTGACGCACGCTCATCAAGATCTTCCCCAGATAGTTCTGACCCGTGCGATCGCAACCGCAGCCCCAATAGTAATCAGTCGGCGAGTTTTCTACCAGTAATTCGTCTCCAGTTGCAATCAAAATCGATTGAATATCGGGATAGGTAAGAAACTTCTGGCGCACGGCGACGTGCATGACCTGGGTTTTGACTTGTTCCCAATCGGAACGAACTTGAAGAGTGCGATCGCGTCCTAGTGCGGCAGCTTGCTCTGGTGTTGCCGCAGCATGAATGATAGGAATAATGGCTTCATTAGCACTACCGACAAATTTTTGTGCTTGATAATAATGCTCTACTGTTGACCAGTAAGTACCCTGGATGTCGATCGAGTGGGGTGAAAAGTTAGAAAAACACCCGTAAGGTTCGCATACCTTGTAAAAGTAGATTGCCATTCGATTAAATCGTTTTTATTTTTAAATACTTTCTTTAATCGATTATTACAGTTTCTTTGCAGACACCAAATCTATTCAGCCCATTTCAGAGGGCGGATATAGCGTTCCCATTGAAATGCGATACGTTTGTAGGGGCGCAATATTTGTAGTAGGGGCGCACAGCTGTGCGCCCTACCGATCTGCAATCAAAAACTGCTTTGAGATCGGCGTGATGGACACCAATACCAATAAAAAGGAAATGAGAGATGCGATCGCCAGCGTCTCTACAGCGTTCCTTTTGTTTGTTCTACAATTTGCTGGGCAGCATTTAACAAATACTCAAAATAAGTACGGGCGACGACAGACATTTGCTTGCCAGCAGGATAGACCATATACCAGTTGCGTTCGATGGGGAAATATTCCACATCCAGCACGGTTAATTCTGGATTAGCCGATTCTGGGATGATGGTGTGGCGCGAGAGGACGGAAAGACCCAAACCCCCTGCGATCGCCTGCTTGATTGCCTCGTTACTGCCTAATTCGAGCTTAACTTTCAGCTTAATCCCCTGCTCGTCAAAGAGCTTCTGTACCGCCGTGCGCGTTCCCGATCCTGGTTCGCGCAGGATAAACGGTTCTTCGCTTAGTTGTTGCAAGGAAATATTTTTTTCCCCTGCCAGCGGATGATTGGCTGGCGCAAGCACGACTAAGGGGTTTTCTAAAAATGGCTGGAAACCGATATCGAGATGTTCTGGTAGCTGACTCATGATATACAAGTCGTCCAGATTCTCCTTCAGGCGATCGACAATCCCTGAATGATTCGTTACCTGTAAGGCGATATCAATCCCTGGGTAAAGCTGGCAAAATGGTCCCAACAGGCGCGGTACGAAATATTTGGCAGTGGTAATGACTGCAAGTCGCAATCTCCCCTGCTTCAAACCTTTCAAATCTGCTACCGTCATCTCAAATTGAGCGAGTTTCTCAAAAATTTCCCGACAGGTAGCAAATAGTTCTCGTCCTGCCTCCGTGAGGTAGAGGCGCTTACCCACTTGCTCGAATAGAGGTAGACCCACCGCCTTGGTTAGCTGCTTCACCTGCATGGAAACAGTCGGTTGGGTTAAAAATAACTCTTCTGCGGCACGGGTAAAGCTACCATTGCGCGCCGCAGCTTCAAACACCTTTAATTGGTGAAGCGTTGCTTGCTTCACTGCTATTCTCCTAGCAGATTGAATTATAGATATGTACCTATAATACCTATTAAAAACAATGGCTTTTATTTATAGTGAATATGAGTTACCATTCTTTACAACTGAAAGAGCGTAAGATGACTTCCAAGCAGCGTTGCACGTCGCTATGGGGTGTAGGGAATTGATTTACTCTTCTCCTGTGAATGGTCTAGCCCACCAGCCGCAGAATTTCACCGACATTTCATCAGCGCGTGCGATGCTTTTCCTTAGTTCTTATGACGAGCTGTCTAATAGCAGCAATTACAGATCGCGAGGGATGATTTCTTCTTCTTTAAGTGGCACGGGCAAATTAGCTAAATCTGGTAATTGTACGAGTTCTTTTTCCTTTTCCTTCTCCTTGATGGCGAGTGGTAGTTGTAAAGGTTGCTGTTGCTCGATCCAGCAGCTTGCCAGTGGTAAGGTCTGTTCTAAATCGTCCAAGGGTCTAGGAATCACCATCACGGCGTTGAGTTCGCCAATCCGTTCTGCCTCGTACATTCCTGCTTCTACAGCGACGGCAACATTAGATACGCTACCGCGAATGATGACGGTACACAACCCAGCCCCAATGCGTTCGTAGGAAGCAAGTTGCACGTCGGCAGCTTTGAGCATGGCATCGGCTGCACCTACCATTGCAGGAAATCCCCGTGTTTCTAGCAGTCCGACAGCTTGATGGCTGAGGCGGCTGTAACCTCCGGCTGTCAATTGTTGCAAGCGCAGACCAATTGGTAATACAGCTTCTAGATTCGGCAAGGGACGAGGTATGACTAATGAGGAAACCAATTCGCCAAAGCTTTCAGCCGTTGCCGCACCTTCCCTCACGGCGAGGCGAACATCGGCAGTACGACCGCGCACGATTGCCGTACAGTGCCCGCCGCCAATCTTCTCGTATCCTACTAGGGTGACTTCAGCAGTCTTGAGCATCATGTCTGCCGTCCCAACAATCGCGGGAAAGCTGCGGGTAGATACCAAGCCTAAAGCCATTTCCTGAAAGTTTTGTACCCGATGTTCTTGCCCAGAAGTGGCGAACCCTTGATTCTGTGTCTGCATGGTAGATCTAACCGATTTTAGATTCTAGATTTTAGATTTTAAATGAGGATTTGTCGGTGCGTACCGCGACAACGCAAGTCAGAATAATTCTAAAATCGTCAGTCTGGGCATTTTCCGGCTTCATCCTATTTACAGATAAAGTTAATCCCATCCAAATTCCAAATCTAAAATTGCCTTGACTTAGGTTCCTTGAGATGGAGGAGTATCTGGTGGTGGTTGGTTCAATGATTGACTATGGGGAAACAACGTTGCCATCAACCGCGTGATGGAAGCTTTACCATAAACAATGCGATCGCCACTCGGTTGAGTTGGTTCTAGTTGACTTTGTGATGCCGATCCAGCCATCTGACCGTTAGACTCAGGTGTTGCTCCAAGTGTTGCCGATGTTGGTGGCGATGGCTGAGTTGCATCAGTTGGCGGTGTCGGTGCTGCTTCAACCTCAACAGTAGAATCTACCGTTAAGTGACGGCTGGTATCTCCTAGCAAAGAACCTGGAGGAATCACTTGTTTGGGAGCGACAGAACAATTAAAAACTGTCGTTGCCGCACCGACGCAAGCATTTGCTCCGATTGTAGCTTTACCTACCACTAAAACCCCAGCTCCGAGATTAACTCCCGTCTCGATCTCTACATTTCCGTCATGGGCGTGCAGCACGACTCCCATGCCAATACATACTCCCGCTGCAATAATAATTTTACTGTTTGGGTCGGCATGGAAAACTACCCCAGGAGCGATCGCTGCCGTGCGATCGATTATCACCTCGCCACTGATATGCGAATTAAAGTTACCAATTGGGTGTAGTGGCGATAAAGACATCTAGATTAAATCCTTTGAACGGGAGTCGGGAATCGGGAAGCGGGTGGAGGGCGAGGTTTCCTCGCCATCGGAACCGCGTAGTCGGGAGTCGGAGAAGAGGAGGAAGACAAGGTGATGGAGATAGTGAGGGAATGAGTTATGTTGTTATTTCCCCTTGTCCTCTTGTCCTCTTGCCCTTCCTTAGCCCCTAGCCCCCCTTCTTTTTCCCTACTCCCTACTCCCTACTCCCTCATCTTATGGACGTTGGATAATCGTTTCCAGCACCCGTCGTTTTTGTTTAGAGTCAATCCCGACCAACCGGACGTATTCACCAGGGTGGTTCGCCAGACAAGTTTCCAGCGCGTTCACTACCTCTGACTCATTTCTGGTAGTAATCGGACTACAACTCTGCCAAGAACCAGTGCGGAAACGGCGTTGGTCTACGTGTTCCGAGCCAATTGTATGCCCAGCTGCCAATAGGTGGCGTACTTGGTCTACAATATCGCCCCCCAGCTTAGAACTCGTTACCCTACCCGAATTGGAACTACTGCCATTACCATATGAAGGAGCAGAGGCGTAGTTAGAATGACCTGCTGAATGACCTGCTGACTGAGAAATCACTGGTCCGTCGGGACGCTGAATAATGGTTTCTAGTACCCGCTGTCTCCGTCTGGGGTCAACGCCGATCAAGCGCACGTACTCCCCTGAAAACTCAGCGAGGCTGGCTTCCACGGCTGAAATAACCTGAGATACCTGGTTAGAGTTAATTGTGCCGCAGCTAGCCCAAGAACCGGTACGGAAGCGGCGTTGGTCTACGTGTTCTGTCCCAACTTGATAGCCTTGTGCCAGCAAACCACGAATTTGCTCTACGGTCTCGGAATCGAGTTTGGAGCTGCCTGTCGAGCCTCCGCCATAGCTGCCACTGCTAGCCGCACTACTGCGGTAGCTGCTACTAGCTGGTGGTACGGTAACTCTCGCCGCGCCGTTACTTTGGATTAAGGCTTGTCCGTTAGGTCTTTGAATAATTGTTTCTAATACTCGTTGCCTGCGTCTGGGGTCAATCCCAAACAACCGGACGTATTCGCCTTCATGTTCTGCCAAACAAGATTCTAAAGCTGCGATCGCCTCTGACTCCGAGCGAGGTTCGAGTGGCGTGCAACTCTTCCACGTCCCAGTGCGGAAACGGCGCTGGTCTACGTGTTCTGTCCCGATTTTGTATCCTTGCGACAATAGGTGTCGCACTTGCTCCACTGCTTCTGTATTCAATCTTCTACCCATGATTCCACTAGCACTCCCATTAACGCCTTTATCCCCATCCGCTTGAGGTTGTGACAACTCGACGCGAATGGGGGTGATGCAAGCCTTATCGTCAGCACAAAGATAACCCGATCGCAGCGCGTTATTGACCCCAATGACGTGACGCGCAAACTCTCGATCTACTTGTTGCACGTCGGGTAAGCGATCGGCTTGCTGTTGGTTGGTAATCGTCGCTCCCGAAGGTACGTACTTCCCAGCCGGGATTTCTACATCTTGGATCAGAACGTGCATCATGACAATGCAACCATTACCAATTCTGGCGTTGAATACGGTGGAACGAAAGCCGATGAAGCAATCGTCTCCTACGTATGCCGGTCCGTGAATCAACGCCATATGAGTAATGGAAGTATTTTTCCCGACCCATACCGAATATTGTTTGCCATCGTCCCCGATCACGCGACCTTGTTCCAGTCCGTGAATCACTACCCCATCCTGCACGTTCGTGCCTGCACCGATATGAAAAGGAGTGCCTTCATCGGCGCGAATTGAAGTTCCTGGCGCGATTAGGACGTTAGAACTGATATGGACGTTCCCAATCACGTTGGAAAAGGAATGTACGTATGCAGTTTCGTCAATCTGTGGCTCTGCCAAATTTTTCGACCAGGGGGTAGGCGGGGCAGCATAGCTGCGGGCTACCATACGTTAAAATCCTCTGAAATATCCTGTTGCTATGAATTGACTTTGCCGCGATCGCCTAAGGAAAGCTCGATCGGTCTTGCTCTCTTTTGCTGTACAGGTTGCGATTGTCTACGCTGACAGTATCGATAATTCCTACTACCAATGCATCTAGGGGACGCGATTGATTGCCGTCGATCTGACGGGCAGCACTGCCGCGACTAACTAAAACCCACTCATCTACACCAGCACCTATCCAATCGGCTGCTACCTCATATTTAGGTAGCAGGCGACCGTCAGCATCGATAAATTGCAACAACAGTAGCTTGGCTCCTCGCAAACTTGGTTCTTTGTGGGTACTGACAACCGTACCCCGAACTTGAGCGATTTGCATTCAGGGTTACGGTCTGTTGTAAGGACGGATACCGCTGACGCTCTCGCGGAACTGTTCTACAGCTTCTGTATAACGAATCGGCAGCACGTATTCTAGGTTTTCGTGAGGACGAGCGATGATGTGGGTAGACAAGACCTGTCCGCCATTCACGCGCTTGACGGAATCTATACCAGCGGATACCGAAGCTTGCACTTCCGAAACATCGCCTCGTACGATCACCGTGACTCGACCGCTACCGATCTTTTCATAGCCCACCAGAGTGACGCGAGCTGCTTTTACCATCGCGTCTGCTGCTTCCACAACTGCGGGGAAGCCCAACGTTTCAATCATTCCTACTGCGATTGCCATTTTGTTTTACTCCGTAACTGAAAGTAGCGTAAGGTTATCAAACTGAAAAACTGAAAGCTGAGGATTTATCGCGGCTAAGTGCGGAACTGTTCTACAGCCTCGGTATAGCGAATTGGCAGTACGTATTCGAGGTTTTCGTGGGGACGGGCAATGATGTGGGTGGAGAGAACTTCACCACCATTGACTCGTTTAGCTGCTTCAATGCCAGCGGAAACCGAAGCTTGTACTTCTGAAACATCGCCCCGCACGATCACCGTGACGCGAGCGCTACCAATTTTCTCGTAACCCACTAGAGTGACACGGGCAGCTTTTACCATCGCATCTGCTGCTTCAACAACTGCGGGAAAGCCCTTAGTCTCAATCATTCCAATCGCGATCGGCATTTTTACTCTTCTCCTTGATGGCGCGTAAGTAAACCTAGTGGATTTAGTTTGACAGTAAATTTTTGACGAGAATACCCATTCTTAATTAGAAAAAAGTCTTCCTGAAATAAGCATAGGGAAGCTTTGCTCCCCTGACAATATAAATCATTATGATAATTTTGAATGAGAATGTTTAAAAAAACTTAACGGTGTATTTTCCGCTCGATCTGACATCTAAACCGCCCCTGTTTATCGCTATTCTACTTTTGTTTTATAATTTTTTAATTACATTTAGATAAAGCAAACTTATAACTCGGCAACTTCAGCCTCTAGAGCGATTGCCGAAGGTCGCGTCTGATGGGTTTAGGAGTTTTTACTGACCGATCGCCACTGACCGACGAAATCTCGCCTGCTTGGGTGCTATAATTGCCTACACTCAAGCTAAATCAGTTTTGCACGAGTAATACAAAGAGTGAAATTTGGCAAGAGTGCAAATCATTTGAGAAAATACTTACCCGGCTGCATTTTGTAAGGAAAAACTATTAATAACAAAAACATTCAGAGAACAAAAATAGTCCGAACGAGATTGACAAACAGAAATTAAAAAACTTCAAACGTCTCTACTGAGAAAACTAGAATTGCTCCCAAATAAAATTTTTTTTAGTTGCAAATAAGTAGGAAAATTGCAAATGACGCAGTTTTTATTCATAAATAGTTGGTGGGTTCCCTTCTACGGCTTGATTGGTGCAGTCCTCACCTTACCTTGGGCAATGGGGATAGTGCGTCGCACTGGACCAAGACCTGCCGCTTATCTAAACTTATTAATGACGGTGGTAGCTTTTATCCACAGCGTTATCCTCTTGAGGGATATGTGGAATCAAGAGCCACAGAGCTTTCTCTTTACCTGGTTCAAAGCTGCCGACTTAGATTTATCTTTTGCGTTGGACGTGTCGCCAGTCACCCTTGGTGCAGCAGTTTTAATTACTGGTTTGAGTCTGCTAGCACAAGTTTATGCCTTGGGGTACATGGAGAAAGATTATGCCATAGCGCGGTTTTTTGCTTTGTTCGGATTTTTTGAGGCAGCGCTATCGGGCTTAGCCTTGAGCGATTCATTGATCCTCAGCTACGCTCTATTGGAAATGCTGACGCTTTCTACCTACTTACTGGTAGGCTTTTGGTATGCTCAGCCATTGGTAGTGACGGCAGCAAGGGATGCCTTCTTAACCAAAAGAGTAGGGGACATACTACTGCTAATGGGTGTTGTTACCCTTGCCTCCTTTGCAGGCAGCCTCAACTTCTCCGATTTATACGAGTGGGCGCAGACAGCTCAACTATCGCCTTTAACATCAACACTACTAGGCATAGCTTTAATTGCCGCCCCAGCAGGGAAGTGCGCTCAATTTCCTTTGCATTTGTGGTTAGACGAAGCAATGGAAGGTCCTAACCCCGCTTCCGTGCTGCGAAACTCGATGGTAGTGTCGGGTGGTGCGTATGTTTTGTATAAATTGCAGCCCATATTAGCGCTGTCACCTGTGGCATCTCAAGCTTTGGTCATTCTCGGCACGGTAACGGCAGTAGGAGCATCGTTAGTTTCGATCGCCCAAATTGATATTAAGCGGGCGCTGTCCCATTCCACTAGCGCGTACATGGGACTGGTCTTTTTATCGGTAGGCTTGCAACAGGGTGGCGTAGCGCTGATGTTGCTATTTACCCACGCGATCGCCAAGGCATTACTATTTATGAGTGCAGGCTCAATTATTGCCACCACGCACACCCAAGATTTAACGGAAATGGGAGGTTTGTGGTCGCGGATGCCTGCGACGACAACGGCTTTTGTCGTCGGTGCAGCCGGACTGGTGACGCTCATCCCTTTGGGTAGCTTCTGGGCAATGGTGCAATGGGCAAACGGCTTTTGGATAGTTAGCCCTTGGGTTGTCGGCGTATTGCTCGTCGTTAATGGTTTAACGACACTCAATCTCACTCGCGTCTTCCGACTCGTCTTCTGGGGCGACCCGCAGCCAAAAACTCGTCGCGCTCCAGAGGTCATGTGGCATATGGCTTTACCTATGGTGTCGCTGACAATATTAACTCTGCTAGTTCCGTTGATGTTACAGCAGTGGGGATTGTTACCGAGTTGGGAAAACATCAACTGGCAAGCAGTCACTCTCTTAATGGCATCAAGTGGATTAGGGCTGGCAATCGGCTCGACAATATACCTGCATAAAGCTTGGTCGCGACCCGTGCAATTGCAGTGGCGATTTTTGCAAGACTTGTTGGGCTACGATTTCTATGTAGATGAAGTTTACAAAGTCACCGTTGTTTTGGCAGTGAATTCGATCTCCAAAATTTCCGCCTGGATCGATCGCTACATCTTAGATGGCTTAGTAAATCTAGTTGGCATTGTCACCATCTTTAGCGGTCAAAGCTTGAAGTACACTATCTCCGGTCAATCGCAAGCCTATATGCTAACCATTCTCCTCGGAGTCGGTCTGCTCGGCTTAATTATCAGCTGGTCTTTAGGATACATTTTTCAATAGATGGTAATCGGTAATTGGTAATTGGTGGTTGGCAATTGTGTATTGTCAATCGCGTCTTGCTATCAACTATTAACCGTTAACTATCAACTCTTACTCATTACCCATTACCCATTACCCATTACCCATTACCCATTACCCAATTCCAATGCTCAGTGCTTTCATTTGCTTACCAGTCTTAGGTGCGGTGCTAATCTGGGTTTTGCCTCCAGGTGAGACCCGATCTCGCTATATTGCTCTAGCAGTTACTGCTGCTACATTTATTTGGAGTATTGTTCTCGGGTTTCGATTCGATCCGGCAGATGGTGCTTTTCAGTTTCAAGAGGCACTACCTTGGATAGATGCTTTGGGTTTGAGCTATCGCTTAGGCGTGGATGGATTATCTTTCCCATTATTGGTGTTGAATGGCTTACTCACTTGCGTTGCACTTTACAGCACCAATAACCAAGTGGCGCGATCGCGATTCTACTATTCTCTCATTCTGCTACTTAATACGGGTGTTGCTGGAGCTTTCCTATCTCAGGATCTCTTGCTATTCTTTCTGTTCTACGAACTGGAACTAATTCCCCTATATTTGTTAATTGCGATTTGGGGTGGCGCAAGGCGCGGCTATGCAGCGACGAAGTTTCTCATTTATACGGCAATTTCGGGCATTCTGATTTTAGCTGCCTTTTTGGGTCTGGTTTTATTAAGTGGTACGGGTTCTTTTGCTTACGAACCTTTACGTACGGCGGCGCTGGGTTTACCGTTGACAGCACAATTGATTTTACTAGGGGCAATTGTTGTCGGCTTCGGGATTAAAATTCCTTTGGTTCCTTTCCATACTTGGCTACCAGATGCTCACGTCGAGGCTTCTACACCCGTTTCCGTGCTGCTGGCAGGAGTGTTGTTGAAGTTGGGAACTTATGGTCTGTTGCGCTTTGGTATGGACTTATTACCAGAGGCGTGGGCGACTTTTGCCCCTTGGCTAGCAACTTGGGCAGTCGTCAGCGTGTTGTATGGGGCTTCCTGCGCGATCGCCCAAACAGATATGAAAAAGATGGTAGCCTATAGCTCTATCGGTCACATGGGATACGTGTTACTGGCAGCAGCGGCGGCGACACCTTTGAGTATTTTGGCAACAGTGTTGCAAATGCTCAGTCACGGTTTAATTTCAGCACTGTTATTTCTGCTGGTGGGTGTAGTTTACGAAAAAGCGGGTAGTCGCGATACTCAGGTGTTAAGAGGACTACTCAACCCCGAACGAGGTTTACCTGTCATTGGCAGCTTGATGATTTTAGGCGTAATGGCAAGTGCTGGAATTCCTGGTATGGTGGGGTTTGTGGCAGAGTTTCTCGTTTTTCGCGGCAGTTTTCCCGTCTTCCCTACCCAAACTCTCCTCAGTATGGTGGGGACTGGTTTGACTGCGGTGTATTTCTTACTCTTGGTAAACCGTGCCTTTTTCGGACGGCTATCACCCCAGGTTGAGAATTTACCTAAAGTTTACTGGTCAGATCGCATCCCCGCGATCGCGTTAGCAATACTGATTGTCGTGTTGGGAATTCAACCGAGTTGGATGGCAAGGTGGAGCGAACGGACAACTACAGCTATGGTAGATAATGTAGAGGCGATCGCTCATCTCGCAGTCAAGAATCCGCAATTGTAAATTGGTTTGAATAAAATCTGTCCCTACTATTGAGATTCATACCTGTAGGGGCAGATTTTGCTAACCAATGTGTGAAACAATAAAAAACAAAGTCTTGTTTTATCAAAAAAACACTTACCAAGCTCTTTGTACAGACGTTGCATTTCATAACTGATAACTGATAACTGATATGGTCAGCATCACTAACAAGCCTACCAGCCATCCTTTAGCAGAATACATTCAAAGGTTGCAAACAGGAGAAGCTCTACTTGCAGATACTCCTGAAAATGTTTTAGAAGTTGTAGGAATTCTCAAAAGCTACGGTGTGGTTTTAGATGCCTACTGGCGGAATTTAACATATATATCAGAAAATCAGTTTTTAGTCTTTTTCCCCTTCTTCAAGTATTTTAACGGTGAATTTTCTATTAGGAAATTACTCCGTCATTGGTGGCACGATCGCATCAATTTTGAATATGCCGAGTATTGCATGAAAGCTATGTTTTGGCATGGTGGCGGCGGTTTGGATGCTTATTTAGATACGTTGGAATTTAAAGAACGAGCAGCAGCAGCGATTCAGGCAAAGTTTAAAAATAATCCTTTAGTTTTGGGATTGAACCAGCTTTT
The DNA here is from genome assembly GCF_003015105.1 of Chroococcidiopsis sp. CCALA 051. Classification (NCBI taxonomy): domain Bacteria; kingdom Bacillati; phylum Cyanobacteriota; class Cyanophyceae; order Chroococcidiopsidales; family Chroococcidiopsidaceae; genus Chroococcidiopsis; species Chroococcidiopsis sp. CCALA 051. The sequence goes on from NZ_PYCI01000032.1 coordinate 32,740, forward strand.
TCCCGACTTTCTACCAGAATTGGTGCGCCAGCAAGCTTATTACAGCGGCTTGGGTCAATTTTGGCACATCATGAGCGATATGTTTTTGAAGCTGAGCGATCGCTACGATCGCGGTGAAATCAAAACTATTCCTCAAGTCGTCGAGCATATCTTGAATGGTTTGGTCGCTGATGCCAATACACCAATTACTTACACGGTAAAAATTAAGGGTAAAGAGTACGAAATTATTCCCAAAAGTGCCGGGTTAACTTTCCTTATGGATACAGCCGTACCTTACGTAGAGGCGGTTTTTTTCCGAGGGACGCCGTTCCAAGGTACAGTATCTTACAACGCTCAAGCACATCAAATTTCCCCAGATCAAGCGCGATTTGCCTACGGTGCGTTATATGCAGATCCGTTACCAATTGGTGGTGCTGGCATTCCTCCGACGCTGTTAATGCAGGATATGCGGCACTATTTACCCGAATATCTGCATGAAGTTTATCGTCGTACCAAGCGCGGTGAAGATGACTTGCGGGTACAAATTTGTATGACTTTCCAAAAGTCAATGTTCTGCGTCACCACAGCCGCAATTTTAGGACTAATGCCTTATCCGGCAAATACGGAAGATCCGTCAGAACAGCAGGCAAATATCACTTACCTAGAAAATTGGATGGATCGGTTTATGACTTCGCGGTTGTTGGATGTGAATAAGTAGAAGGTGGAGGGCGATCGCGCTGTTTTAGACTGGAGGGGTGCGATCGCAATTTATTTTATTTCTGAGGATGACACAAGAATCTTTATCTGAAGAACAATTAGCAGAACTAGCTGAAATTGCTGAACTTGCTAAAATAGCAGAACAAAAAACCAGAGAAATGAGTGAATTTGCTACAGCGATCGCCCAAAAATACCAACAACGCCTATCTCAAATGCAACAGATAGCAGTAGATCGAAGAGATTAGAGGGGTGACGCGATGTGCTTATGCGGTTTGCAAAGCGATCGCGCTGTTTTAGACTGGAGGGGTGCGATGTTCCAATCAGCAATCTCAACCTGCCTGTTATTGATGTGCCTCCATATACGCTCGTAGCAATTGATTGATCTGTGTCTGATAGCCTCGCCCTTGAGACTTAAACCACTCCAATACATCGCTGTCAATGCGGAGTGTAACTTGAGCCTTGGCTTTTGTAGCAGGTAAACCTCGTCGCACTACTGCCTTAGCAAACATTTCTGGTGTAATCTCTGGACAGTCTGACAAATCAATATCCTCATCACTCATTGCATCCAGTCGTTGCCAATCAGTCTGAGAGTTGTTTGAAGTAGGTTCGTTGTTCATATTTCGTCGCTTTTCTTGCAGAAATAATACGAGTGCAATCCTCACGTTCTGTATGGACAACGGCAATCACTCGCCCTTGCAACAAACCGAATGTGACAAAACGCTGCTCTCCATAACTGTAACGATCGTCCTCAACTGTTAAGATATCGCCGTCAAATACGGCTAGAACATCGACAAAATCGATGCCGTGTTTACGAAGATTAGCAAGACGTTTTATTTCATCCGATTCATATTCCATAACTGAACGACAGCTACAATGATTAATTGTAGTTACAAATTGTCGTTACAGCCACTCCTCAAAGTAATTCTGATAGGGAAAATAAAACTCCCTGTTTCATCGCTCGTGAGACTAATCTCAGATTCTACATACTTACCCGCTTGCAATAGATTAATTTTTAGCTTTCCTTGTTCACTGCGCTTTAAGAATAATTTTGACTAAATCTGCCAATACAACTTTGGCTCTTTTGTGTTCTGCTAGTGGAGCCATAATTTCCAGAATTCCATTACCATAGGCAATTCGCGCCGAACGTCGTTCTCCCAACTCAGCCAAAATTCCCTCAAATCCTTACCAAGTCACGGGTTGCAAAGTAGCTTTTTGACCTGGTTCTAAGTATAAGTTGATAGCAGATGTTGGCATGGCGATCGCCCTAAAAAATATTTGTTGCGTCAGTGCATTTGATGGTATTTAGTGTGAGTCACAATTCACAGTATGATAGAAATTCACACTTTTATGCTGAGAGGAGATCGCGCTGTTTTGTGAAGAGAAGGCGCGATCGCGACGGCTATGCATTAAGTTGCCGTGAACAACCTTTGCTTTAATGAGTTGGTATTCTCTACTGCATAGCAAGAGGAGATCTAGTCTTGTATTAAATCTTTAAATACAAATAACGCTCTGGTTGAGCAGCTGCAAGTAACTTCTGTATCATCACCAAAATCTCTCGATAGTCCGTTCCAACCGGGTTTTTATGTTTCGAGCCATTTGTACATCACCAAAGCGTCAACATAGCCTTTCTCAGGATGATTGAAGAAACCATATAGCCACAGTTGCATACATGGCTACCACCGCCTAACTGATTTGACTTTATGTAGTAAGTTCCACATATTTTTGTGTCTTCTTCCACCACATAAGTCTTTCGAGGCAATTTTAGCCAAACTCTCATGGCTTCTTCTCGTGTTATGTCTCTCGGATAAGCATATGTTTCACCTACAGAAGCAATTTCATGAAAGATTAGCCAGATTTCATCAAAGTCACTTTCTTTTGCTTCTCGGATAATCATTTTTAGTCTCTCTCCGATCTGAAACATAACTATTGATTATACGGAAAGTTTCCGTATATCATGCTGAGCGATACAGCCAGAGAAAGGGTTACAAGCATTTTCATCGTAGCGATCGCCTGACTTTTGCAAGTTGAAATTTTTAAATCTCAAGTCACGATCGCAACTTCTCCCGTGTCTAAATCGTATCGTCCGCCAACAATTTTCAATTTACCTTCTCCTACTAGTTGCATTAAAAGATCCGATCGCTCTAATTTTTTCACTTGATATTGCACGTTTGCCACAACTGCATTTTCAATTAAATCTTTTTCCGATTTATCATTTGATTTATGATTAAGTTGCGCGTTAGCGGAGCTTAACGTAGTTATCGCGGGTTCGATCGCTTTAGCAAAACTACTAATTTGACCTGGAAGTGGCTTGCCTTGTACTGCTGCCGTAACTGCACCACATCGTTCATGACCTAGTACCATAATTAGGGGAGTTCCTAACATTGCTGCGGCATACTCTATGCTACCGAGTGCTTCAGCAGTCACGATATTTCCAGCAATCCGCACGTCAAATAAATCTCCAATTCCCAAATCGAATAGGATTTCTGCCGGAACGCGAGAATCGGCGCAACTCAAGAGAGTGGCAAATGGATGCTGTGCGGTAGCCACTTCATGCAAGCGTGTCTGCGACTGATGCGGATGTCTCAGCTTTTGCTGCACGAAACGCTGATTTCCCGCTAGCAATCTTTGCAATGCTGTATTAGGACTATCGGGTTCGATATCCTCTATAACTGCGGCTTGCGCCGATCGCGCGTAACCAAGTAGGCTACTTGCAGCAACGCTAAAACCAACACCCGCTATCTTTAAAAACTGACGGCGATCGATAAATTTATTCTGACGACTCATAATCCTTCCTAACAAAGCAAGTAACTAGACAGCGGCACGCTAGCCACCAGCCACTAGTCACTAATAACTGATAACGTTTGTACAGACGTTACATGTAACGTCTCTAAAGCGAGGCAATACATCTAACCGAACGAATCTCCATCGCATCGGAGATATAACAAGCGCCACCGAATTTATTCAAAACTGGTCGAATATTTTCTATGACTGGCTTCACTTGCTCTGGCATACAAAAAGCAATGATATAGACATTATCTAATTGCGTTGCGTCTGCACCAGGACTTCTACCAACCACGTTGCGGATCACAGTGTGTGCGATGATACCTGCTTTATCCAAGCCTGCTAAAATTTTTGTCAGTTCTACCGAATCCGCAAGGACTTCTATTCTCTTGACTGCGTGCATAATTTTACCCCCAAAGCAGATTGATGCCGTACAAATACAAAGGAATTCCCACAATGATATTGAAGGGAAATGTCAGTGCTAGAGCGGCAGTCACATAAAGGCTGGGATTGGCTTCTGGTAGCGTCATCCTCATAGCAGCTGGAACCGCTATATAAGAGGCACTTGCACACAATACCGAAAATAAAAGGGCATTTCCCTGCGGCATCCCGATCGCTTTTGCTAAAAGTATGCCGATTGCTGCATTAACTATTGGTATCAATATAGAGAAAGAAATCAAAAACGTACCAGTTTTACCTAGATCTTTGATTCTTCCCGCAGCAACTAATCCCATATCTAGCAAAAAGAAGGTCAAGACTCCGTAAAATATGCCTTGAGTAAATGGTTCTTCTACCTTCCAGCCTTTCTCTCCTGACACTGCACCTATTATTAGGCTACCAACTAAAAGAAAGACCGAACTATTCAAGAAAGCTTCTTGCAAAACTTCTGACCAAGAAAAATCGTCATCTTGCTTGTCGATCGCAAATATTTTTACTAAAAGCAGTCCGACAATAATTGCTGGGGATTCCATCAAAGCTAAAGCCGCTACCATGTAACCGCTAAAATCAATCCCTAGTTCGGTGAGAAAAGAACCAGCAGTAATGAAAGTGACAGCACTGATAGAACCATAGGTAGCCGCGATCGCAGCTGCGTTATACAAGTCGAGCTTGATTTTGAGAATAAAAAATGTATAAATCGGCACGATACAAGCCATCATTACCGCTGCCAAAAGGGTGAGTATGACTTCTTGACTGGCTCCGCTTTTGACAAGTTCGTTGCCTCCCTTAAACCCAATGGCAAATAGGAGATAAAGCGAAAAAAGTTTAGGTAATGGTTGAGGAATCTCTAAATCCGATTTGACAAAAACAGCTAACATCCCCAGAAAAAAGAACAGCACTGGCGGACTAAGAACGTTAGACGCAATCAAGCTTACATCCATTCCCACCTCTCCTTGAATCTGCGGGAACAGACGCTCAAAACAGTTTTTAACATCACAAAACTTAATATTTTATGTTAAATGCGATCGCCGGACAATAATCTAGCAACCAAGGTGATTTGACTATTCTAATTTGGCAATTTCTACCATAAAAGAACAGCATGAAGCATAGTTTATCAGAAGATGCAACTATTTCTACATTTGCCAGCACTCATTTGTAAAGAGAAGCGGCACTGCAAATCTAAGTTGCAAATCTAACTATTGTTGAAACTGAGATAGCAACCACGCGCTAACTCTACCATGATTCACTTGGCGAGTTCGCCGCAAAGCTTCTTCTAACAAAGCAATTTCTAAACCTAGTAAAACTTGGGATTGTGTAATTCTTCGGTTACCACCATTTGCTACAGAAAAGGCAAAAATTTCAATATTTTTTACATCGACAATCCAATATTCTGCGACTCCTAACTGTTCGTAAAGCAGACGCTTTTCACCTTTATCATCTGATAGCAAAGTATTAGCCACCTCGATTGCTAAAGTCGGTGGTGGATAGAGATCGAGATTAATAATTGTCGTTCCCCAAGGAATTGCTTCAGCATTGCCACTAATATAGTAAGACCCATCGGGTTGTGCTTCCCGAATACCTGTCTTGCGGTAGGTACAGTTATCTTTACCATTTAAATCTATGCCTTTTATTCCCGCCCAGAGGTGAACGACATGATTAACTATTGAATGGTCGCTGGCACGATCGTTTCCCACTGGTGGCATTTCAATTCTCATCCTCTCGTTGAAATAGTAACCCTTGGCTTTCTCTAATTGCGGATTTTCAATTATCTGAATGTACTCATCCCAACTAGCTTTCACCCAGGTATCTGTTGGTAGCTCGATCTGCGGGATATTCATAAATCACCTCAGCACAAACTGATGAATTAACCTTTCAAAACTTATCGTTGTCTTCTGCGATCGCACTTGGTTTGATTTGAGCTTCCAGTTGTCGTTTTTGGGCTAAAAGTTCTTGGATTTTACGATAGCGCGCGATCGCTACACTCAGCTCCAACAATTGATCCATAGGACAAGGATAAGACCATTGCTCACCGGAGGCATCGAGACCGCACACGCGATAGCTAGTTGGAGATAACGAGCGATCGCTGGATAAATCTGGACGTTCAAACACAATTTCTTCGATCTCGTCGTCCGATTCTGAAGCAATCGGATCGGCATCGATCCAACCATTGACAATTGGACCTTCGTAGTAAAGCGCTTGAATTTTCTGTGCTATCTGTTCTAGAGTGGCAACTGGTGCAGATCGTGGTTTTTCTACTGGAGTTTTGGTTGCTAAAGATGGATTGACACTACTAGCAGAAGATAGTTCGGGTAACTGAGGCGATTGGGGACGTTCGCTCTCGATTGCTGACGGTGAAGGTAAATCGACTTTTGGCGCTACTGGCAAAATCTGAAATGAGATCGGGCGATCGGTAACAGTAGACGGTTCAGTAGTAGACTGCTTAAGCGTCTCTAGTTGGTCTAAAGTTGCGTGAATGCGTTGTAGTGCCTGTTTCATGTGTTTATATTTAGTGGCTAGTGGTTAGTGGCTAGTGGCTAGTAGTTAGTAATCAATAGGGTGTAGGGTGTAGTGAGTGGTGCGTGTGTTAATTGCGACTTACGACTTACAGCAATGATGCCAACTTCTCCTTCGAGTCGAATTGTACTCGTTACTGGACCAACTAAATCTGGTAAAAGCGAATGGGCAGAAACTCTAGCAATGCAATCTAGAAAATCGGTGATTTACATTGCGACGGCTCAAACCAATGCTGACGATGCTGAGTGGCAACAGCGGATCTCTCAACACCGCGATCGCCGTCCTGCTGACTGGTTAACCGTAGAAGCTCCAGAAAACTTAACCGAAACAATCGCCACAGCTCCCTCCTGTTGCTGCTTGCTAGTCGATTCGCTAGGAACGTGGGTAGCGAATTTGCTGGAGCAGGATAGCATTACTTGGGCAGCAACGGAGCAAAATTTAATCTTAAGTTTAGAGCGCTTAGACAATAAAGATGTAATTGTTGTAGCAGAAGAAGCTACCTGGGGCGTAGTGCCAGCTTATTCAAGCGGCAGGTTGTTTCGCGATCGCTTAGGTCAATTAGTCCGTCGCTTAGGAGCTATTGCCAACCCCGTTTACCTCATCGTCGGCGGACACGTCCTTAACCTCAGCCTGCTGGGTTCCCCACTACCTACCCCTTTAAACGAGAAACGATAGCATAGAGTCAGTTGTCAGCAAGAGAGTGACTAGTGGCTGGTGACTAGTGACTAGATGAAGAATTCTACTACTAGCCACTAGCCACTAGCCACTAGCAACTCCCTACTCCCTACTCCCTACTCCCTTCTTAAAATGGCATCCACACAAGACGTTAGAAGATATCTCGCATACTGGTTTCAGTTAGGTAAGCATGTCGTCATCCGCGACGGACAAGAACGCTTGCTACCACAACCAGTGATAGAAAGCGATCGCTACAGCCAAGCTTTTGAAGAGTGCTGGCAACGCATTAACGCACCTAATGCAGGCGACTGCTACTTGGAGGCAACAGAGGAATCAGTAGCCGATTTACTCACGCCAGAGTGGGATGTGTTTCCTTGCGCCCGTTGTGCTATGCCCGTACCCGTGCGTAATGTGGGAATGCCTCCGGCTTGCTGTCCTTGCAATGACTTACTGAGTTGGCCCAACCTTGACGTTCCCCCGCCGCGATCGCCAGTCAACTCCCAAGTAAAGCTCAAAGATATACAACAACGGCTGATGTCAATGCGCGATCGCGGTTAGATAGCTTAAATAAATTAGGCACGCAGCTCAACTAGACCTTTGCCGCTTGCTTTTCTCCCTCTGGTTGGCGACGACGGGGAATTTCATAAGTTAAAAAGTCGTGTGCCATTTCAGTTTTGGGAAAGATCGCCCGCGCTTCTTCTAGAAGGTGTTGCAATTGAATGTCATTACCAGGAGCATAGCGAGGGCTAAAATGTGTCATAATTAACAGCCTCACTTGGGCAGCTAATGCTGTTTGTGCTGCCATCGTTGATGTGGAATGCAAACGTTGAAAAGCGAGTTCTGCATCGATATGAGAAAATGTCGCTTCATGAATCAATACGTCTGCACCTTGGGCAAGGGAAACCGCCCCATCGCAGAAAATTGTATCGGTGCAGTAAGCTAACTTACGCCCTGCTTCTGTGTCACCGCATAGATCGACTCCCCGAATTACCCGTCCATCATTGAGAGTTACGGTTTCTCCCCGCTTCAGTTGACCGTATACTCTCCCAGGAGGGATATTTAACGCCTTGGCTTTTTCGACATCGAACCGTCCAGGACGATCTTTTTCAGCAATCCGATAGCCAAAAGCGGGGACGCGATGCTCTAAGAGATCGCAACTCACTGTAAATTCTTCATCCTCGTAAACCATCCCAGGCTGTACTGTATGGACGTGCAGCGGGTAAGATAGATGAGTTTGAGAATAGCGACCGCAGGCGCGGAGATACTCTTCTAACTTTGGTGGACCGTAAATATCAATTCGGTGCGGACTACCCGCTAAACCACAGGTGGCTAGCAATCCCATTAAGCCAAAAACATGATCGCCGTGCATGTGAGTGACGAAAATGCGGTTAATTTGGCTAATTTTTAAGTCACTCCGCATAATCTGATGCTGAGTTCCTTCCCCACAGTCAAATAGCCAGACTTCTGCTCGTTGCGGTAGGCGAAGGGCAACACTAGAAACATTACGCGATCGCGTCGGTACGCCGGAACTCGTTCCTAAAAATGTAATCTGCACTGCGGCTGCTGTCGATCTACGACATGGCTGACGTATTCTTTATCTATACTGCCACGCGATCGGCGATCGTAATCCGCAAATCGGGGTATGGGATGTATTTTGACTTCTGACTTGGAGACTTCCCTTTTGCCTCTCCTCAACCTAGTCGAATCAAGACCCAGTACGATTAGTTTTAGCTTTAGTATTTGGTAGATTCAGGTTGGTCGAGTTTTTGACATACTACAGTTGTGTTCTTATTTTTAGGTTTTTTAGGGCGATTTTAATTACAAAAACGCTTTTTATTAAGATAAATCTAAATATTACCTGTTTTTGCTAGTTTTTCTAGTTGATAATTACTGCTATTTTAATTATTAATAACTGTTTTTATTGGTATGGTAGCTGTAAGCTCAGAAGGTTGTAATACCTCCCTATCTCCAATCTCATTTCCCGTGGTGCAGCTACAGCGGCAAAACCTGTGTCGAAATTTGCAGTATTGCCCTAAAGCCGTGTCGAATTCGAGCTAGTTTGGGTGAAGTTAAAGTTTTTCTTTCACCAAATCTATATGTATCTAAAAATGCTTCGTCAACTGTAATTTTACTGATATTCAGTCTCAGTAAAACTCAAAAGTTTATGAATCTGCGGTAAAAATTCTTTCAAGGGGTGTGAAAGTTGTGGTAAACTCTTAGCGAGCGTTGATATATAGGAGAGGAGGAATACAAAAAAAAGTAATGATTCATAACTCAATTTTTTGCGATCGAACTAGCAAAGTTTAAAGATGCTGATGGAAATGCTGGCATCATATTATTGATTTATCTACAACGTTAAAATCCATTCAATTAAAATAGAGCGTATTAGCTTTTCCTGAAAAAATGGACGAGCAGCTCGGTCTAATTAGGCGAGCATTTTGTCATTAGTGCTAAAGATATCTAAGCACTAGGTTTCTCATGTTTTTTCAGATTTCAAAAATATCGCGGTATCCTGAAATTGGGCATAAAACGCCTGGATTGTTCGGCTATTTACTCCAATTGCAGACTGTAGCGATCGAAAGCAGAGATAAGTATTCGTGCAAAAATTGCATTTAGTATCTGCTGCAAAATCTTAAGTAAATGAAGCTTAAACTCTTCAATTTCCGAAGCACCTGTCAAAAAAATGAAAATCATAGTAGAACAAGTATCCAAAGCTTTATTGGAAATCAGAAATCGACATTTTATTATTCTCGACACAATCGTATTTTCGATCGCACCAATCCTAGCACTGAGTCTGCGCTTGGACGAACTCAATATTATTGAAACCCTTAACACCTATGGGCTGCAATTAGCGATCGTCTCTACCGTATTTATCATCGTAAAACTAAGCATCTTATATAGTTTTGGTTTTTATCGACGGTGTTGGCGCTACGCTAGTATTGACGAGCTGACGCAAATTGTCATGCTGACGTTAGCAGCGATTGTCCTCGAAACAATAATTGTCTATACCTTTAATAACTGGTCTAATTTTTCCGCTGTCTTGCCGCGATCGCTAGCGCTGCTAGATGGAATGCTCAGCCTAATCTTCGTAGGTGGACTTCGCTTGAGCATTCGAGTGGTCGAAAGAGCAAACTACAGGCAGGCTCAACCTAAAAGTAGCGAACGCTTGCTAATTGTTGGTGCAGGTAATGCAGGCGTGACAATTGCCCAACAGATGCAGCAGAACCCACACTTCAATCTTTACCCCATCGCTTTTATCGACGACGATCCGGCAAAATTTCAATTAAGAATTCGCAGTTTACCTGTAGTTGGCGATCGCCATCAGATCCCAAAAATTGTCCGATCCTTGCGCGTCGATCGCGTCGCGATCGCCATGCCGAGCGCCCCTGGCGAAGTCATTCGCGAGATCTTAGATATCTGCCAATCGAGCGGCGTGCGTACCAGCACTTTACCTAGCGTCAGCGAGATCGTCAACGGTTTCAACGGTCGCGTGGCGATCGAAAGCATTCGCGAAATCAAAATTGAAGACTTATTGCGTCGGGAACCAATTCAAACAGACGGGCAAAAAGTCTCGCAGTTATTAACAGGTAAAAAAGTACTCATCACTGGCGCAGGTGGTTCGATTGGTAGCGAACTCTGCCGTCAAGTCTTTCGCTGTCGTCCCGCAGAAATCATGCTGGTAGGACACGGCGAAAATTCGGTCTTTTACATCCAACAAGAATTGGAACGAGTCATGGAAGTGCTGCGGCAAGACGGCGCGATGCAGGGATATATGCCACGCCTGCGCGCTTTTATCGCCGATATTCGCTTTCCATCGCGTTTAGAGTATGCTTTTGACCAATTTCGCCCAGATATCGTTTTCCATGCTGCCGCGCACAAGCACGTACCCCTGATGGAGGTGAACTCACCAGAAGCGATTACCAACAACGTCTTGGGGACGAAAAACCTGCTCGATCTTGCACTGCGATACGATGTCAACCAATTCGTCATGATTTCTACGGATAAGGCAGTTAACCCAACTAATATTATGGGAGCCAGCAAGCGGACTGCCGAAATGCTCGTTCTGCAAGCAGCGCAAAAGAGCGGCAAACCTTATGTCGTCGTCCGGTTTGGTAACGTGCTGGGGAGCAGAGGTAGTGTCGTGCCTACCTTCAAGCAACAAATTGCTAAAGGGGGACCGATTACCGTTACCCATCCCGATATTCGACGCTATTTCATGACAATTCCCGAAGCCGTGCAATTAGTATTGCAAGCGGCGGTTGTTGGCTGTGGCGGAGCCATATTAATGCTAGACATGGGACAGCCAGTGAAGATTGTGGATCTAGCGAAAGATTTGATTCGGCTGTCTGGATTGCAGGTAGATAAGGATATTAAAATTCAGTTTACGGGGTTGCGACCAGGAGAAAAGCTATTTGAAGAACTGTTCATCCCTGGCGAACAGTATGAAAAAACAGAACACGAAAAAATTCTGATTGTCAAAAATGCCAGTAACTTTACGCCAAAAACTTTAAATTCTTTGGTAGAAGCACTGTGTGATGCCGCACGGCAAAATGATGCTCCGGCGATCGCCTTCTTATTACAACAGCTCGTACCTGAATATAAGCCACAAAACTCTCCAATTCCCAAACAATTACCTGCAAGTCAAGAAATGCTGGATGAACTTATCGTTCCAAGATCGAAGCGGCAGCATATTCTAGATACGCCTATTGCTGCACTCGATCGCCAGTCCAAAATTCAGCTACAGGAAATTGAGCAAGCATTCGAGCAGGGTGAGTTTGAGATTCACTACCAACCGATTGTTGTGTTACAAACCAATAGAATTGTTGGGTTTGAAGCACTCTTACGCTGGCAGCACCCCACGCAAGGTATAGTTTCACCTACGGACTTTATTTCTGCTCTAGAAGCAACAGACGCGATTTCAACTATCGGCTGGTGGTCGTTGCGGCAAGCTTGTCAACAGCTACGCCTGTGGCAAGAGTGCTATCCCAACATTCCTTTGACTGTAAGCGTGAATCTTTCCAGTACCCAGTTCGCCCATCCAAGTCTCGTGGCACAGTTGGGACTCGTTCTGGAACAAACTGGATTGAATCCTCGAAATTTGCGTCTGGAAATTCCTGAAAGCGCGATCTTATCGGATATTGAATTTGCGAACCAAAGGGTAATAGAACTCAAAGCATTAAATGTAGAATTACAAATTGATAATTTGGGTATTGGCTATTCATTTTTGAGCTTACTGCAAAGGCTCCCCAATCGCATGTGCTATGAAAAATTCGATCGCCTCAGCGTCGATCGCTCCCTCGTCAATCAGATTGATACTGATGAAGAGAGCTTGGAGATTTTACGGACAATTGTGGCGATCTCCCGCAACTTGGGTGTAGAGACAACGGTAACTGGCGTAGAAACTGCGGCTCAGCTAGCACAACTCAACGCTTTGGAATGCCAATACGGACAAGGCTACTTTTTCGCCAAACCCATTAACAAAGATGCTGCCAGTACGCTGATTAATTCGCAATTGCAACCCTTGTAATCAGTTGTCAGTTGTCAGTCAAGAGACGTTACATGTAACGTCTCTACTTACTGGAGATTAGTGGCTAGTAAAACTCTGATTCAAGCTCCTGCCACGGATCTAATTCCAGAATTGGCTCGACTTCATCTAATTTGATATGAGTCGGGCGATCGCTCAGAGGAATTTCTGTGGCTTCAGGGAAAATAGACGGTAGTTGAATTACAGTTGCTTCTCCTGCATTACTGCCATTCTCATCAAGTTGAATTTCGTCAATCAAAAATTGCTCTTGTAGGTTTTGGCGATCGGAGATTGCTACATCATGAGCGTGACTAAAAACTGTCTCGGCTAAGTCTTGCCGAATTACATCTACTTCTTCCAAAATCAGTACGAATTCTCCAATCCGTAATATATCTCCAGGTTTCAGGAGATATTTTTGATTAACATCAGCTAATTTGCCATTAATTATCGAGCCATTTCTACTTCCAATATCAATAAAATAAAAATCGCCACTTTGCTGCAAAATTTTTCCATGCGAACGGCTAACATCAGCACTATCTAAAACTAAACTTGCAGAAGAAGAGCGACCGATCGAACACTCTTTTTGGAAATTGTTTGTTGCTAGGAAGAGATTAACTTCTTGCGTTTCATTTAGCTTGCGAGAATTAAAAATTTTAATTTGCATAAATCAAAATTCAAAAGTCAGAAGTCAAAAGTAGTTTTTCTTCCTCAGCTTTCTCAGCTCTCTCCTACCCTAATCTCTGCCATAAATGACAGTAGCCATACTCTCTACTCTCTCTTGATAAAATACCCAAATTGAAAGGTATGTTAACTAAGTTTTTGATTTGCTTTGTTAATTTTTTTAAACGTAGGGTAGGCATTGCCCACCTGACAATGAAATTACCCGTTCTTCACAACCGAGCTAGGATTGCTATATCAAGCTGTTTTGCGAGCTAATTTACGTTTCTTGGAGATTGACCAAGAAGACACCCGTAAGTGTAATTATTCCACCGACTATAGATAAAAAACTGGGTAATTCTTGCAGCCAGATCCAGGCGATCGCAATTGCGAGAAATGGCACGAAATAAAGATAGCTAGCGGCTTTCGCGGCAGAAATTTGCGATAGGGTGTAAGTCCAAGTCATATAAGCGATCGCAGCGGGAAAAATGCCTAAATAGGCGATCGCTAAAGTTGATTCTAAGGAAGCTAGCCGCACTGTTGCTGTATCTGGTAAAAATCTTAGTAACGCGATCGTGCCACTCCAAATTGTATAAGTAGCTAACTCAAACGCACCGTACTTTTTAAACAGCGGTTTTTGTAAAATGAAATAAAATCCCTGAGAAATGGCAGCTAACAAAATTAGCACCGCGCCGAAGTTGAAGTGAAATCCTCGTATTTCTCCCAGTGAAATTAAAGCAGCACCAGTAAAACTAATGACAATTCCCAGCCATCCCCGTGCTGTCAATTTTTCACCCAAAAAGGCTGTGGCTAATAAAGCAGTAAAAATTGGACTAGAAGCATTCAGAAGACTCGCTGCGCCTGCGGTGACAGTTTGTTGTCCAAATGCTAAACATAAATGGTAAGTGCTAATACCTAAAAATCCGCCAAGGGCGATCGCGGGTAAGTCTTTAAGTTGCGGCAAACGCATTCGAGTGAAAGCAGCATAAATAGCTAGTGCGATCGAGGCGATCGCAAAGCGCAAGGCAACTAAATGTTCGGGGCTGTAGCCGCGTAAACCTGCCCGCACGCCAGCAAAGCCAGAACCCCAGAGGATGAGAGTTACCAACAGAGCAAATAGTTTTTTATTCACGCTGCATGATAGCCCCCGTCTACATACAGCACCTCACCTGTGATGTATGAAGCTGCATCGCTGGCAAGGAAAATATATGCACCAAGAAATTCTTCTACTTTTCCTCGCCTTCCCATTGGCGTAAATCTCGTTACCCGTTGCTGATACGGATCGTTTTCGTCGTACTCAACGCCTGCCATCATGTTGTCAATGTATCCAGGCGCGACAGCGTTAACTCTCACTCCTTTTTGCGCCCATTCCACAGCCATTGTCCGCACCATTTGATTAATCCCGCCCTTAGAAGCGGCATAAGGGACTAACCCTGGTATTCCTACAGCGCCAGCAATAGAAGAAGTCATAATGATACTACCAGCGCCGCGATGCCGAAGGCGGTTCGCTTCGCGACCATCGAGCATTTGTTGGGCGGCGAACTGGGCGCAGAAGTAGTATCCCCGCAAGTTAATATCGATAATTTTGTCCCATTCTTCCGCTTCGTATTGCTCGGCAGGTCTGATAATATCGATGCCAGCATTGCAAATTAAGATATCGATCGCGCCATAATGCTCTACTGTTCGGTCTATGAGTTGCTGGCAACGATCGCGTTTACTGACATCAACTTCAACAGCATAGACTTCTAAGCCTTGTGACTGAAACTCGCGTTGAGTTGCTTCTAGTTCCTCTAAATTCCAAGAGGAGATAACTACTTTTGCACCGCGATCGGCAAAACCACGCGCAATAGCTTTGCCCAATCCTCTACTAGAACCAGTAATGCAAACAACTTTACCCGCAACGCTGAATATATCTGCCATGAGTTGTTGGAGACCGAGTAGATTCTCATCATCTCAACATATCTCAAATCTAACTTGAGTTCAATATATTGAAAATTTAATATATGGAACTCCACTCTCAATCGAGCTTAATTCTTATTAAGTGTTAGCTGGTATTAACCACCTTGCAATAATCGGTCATATTCTGCATGGGTTCCAATCCAGAACCAGGCAATGTCATCATTTTCTTCTACTGCCAATCTTGCTCGAACTGGTATTTGGGGATAAATCGTAAAACCGCAGTCGGCAAACCCAATCCGGCGAGAAAAGCTAGAGAAAGACTGAGGGCGATCGCATAATCGTAAATTCCATACTCCGTGACTCCCAGCCACCGAGCAAGCAAGATTTGGGAGACATAGATCGTCCCAGCACTGAAAATTTGGACGCTCAACGCCGCACCTGCACCTCGTATCAATGTGTTTAGTAGATCGGATTGCTGGTGTTGTAGCCAAGATTCAAGTTTGGGCAACTTAGGCATCAATTGAGTTCTTAAACTTTAAATACTACAATTATACTACGTCCACGTCTTGCCCAAAATTCAATATATTGAATTTTATGATTTTTTGGAATCACAATACATACACAAGTAATGCCCGCGCTTCCTCCTCGCCAATATTTTGAATCTGGTGATGAAGATCCGCAGGATATCTCGCTGTATCGCCTGCGTTTAGAGTTTGCTCGCATGTACTGCTTTTAACTAGCAAATTTCCGCGCAAAACAGTTAAATGCTCGTAACTACCGGAGGCGTGTGGTTCGCTCTCCAAACAGGCATTGGGTTGCATCACCAGTTCGTACCACTCAGTAGCACCAGCAGATGAGATCGGGCTTAAAATTCGCAGCTTACACTTACCATCTTGGTTAGCGATTGTGGGGGTATGGTGCGATCGCATCACCTCAATTTTCGTAGGCGCGATCGCGTTTTCCACAGAAGCTTGACTGACTAACTCGGTAATACTGACATCTAAGGCATGGGCGAGACTCCATAAAGTGGCGATCGTCGGATTTGTTAACTCTCGTTCGATCTGCGACAGCATCGACTTAGAGACGTGAGAGCGTTGAGCGAGTTGTTCCAGAGTCAAATTACGGCGTTTGCGGATAGATTTAACGATCGCCCCGATTGCTGGCGGGGAAGGCTGGCGGGTCATCTACAGTAGCAGTACGATTGTATTTTTTACTCTAGGAGATTGCGGTAGCAATTCGCCAACACTAAAGCTGCGATAAATTAAACAACTAAAATTCAATCCCGTAGCAAGAGCAGGAATTTATAATTGCTTTGCTAGAGTGAAGAGAGTAGCCCTACTCGCAATCCGATCGCCCCTCAGAATTATGTCTCAACAACCCGCACGTATTTGTATTCTCGGTGGCGGCTTTGGCGGTTTATATACGGCACTGCGCCTAAGCCAGCTACCTTGGGAATCGGAAAAACCAGAAATTGTCCTAATCGATCGCAGCGATCGCTTCTTATTTTCGCCCCTGTTGTACGAATTGCTCACGGGTGAATTGCAAACTTGGGAAATTGCCCCACCATTTGTCGAACTCCTCGCCTCAACTGGGATTCGCTTCTGTCAGGGTGAAGGAGCAGAAATTGATATTTACGAACAGCGAGTTCGGCTGCAAGATGGAATCGAAATTTCTTACGATCGCCTAGTACTAGCTTTAGGTGGTGAAACGCCTCTAGATATGGTTCCTGGGGCATCCTCCTATGCTTTCCCCTTCCGTACCCTTGCCGATGCCTACCGCATGGAAGAAAGGCTGCGGTTACTTGAAGCATCTACAGCAGATAAAATCCGCGTGGCAATTGTAGGGGCAGGCTATAGCGGAGTAGAATTGGTGTGTAAGCTGGCAGATCGCCTTGGCGAAAGAGGACGCTTCCGATTAGTAGAACTGAGCGACCAAATTCTCAGAACCTCCCCAGAATTCAACCGCGAAGCAGCCACAAAAGCATTGGAAAAAAGAGGGATTTGGCTCGATCTCGAAACCAAAGTCGAGTCAATCGAACCAAATGCGATCGCCCTGGAATATAAAAATCAAGTCGATATTATTCCCGTAGATCTTGTCGTTTGGACGATAGGCACGCGAGTTGCGCCAATCGTGCGATCGCTGCCCCTCAAACAAAACCAACGCGGACAACTCACGGCGACATCGACATTGCAAGTCATAGATCGTCCCGAAATTTTTGCTTTAGGTGACTTAGCTGAATGTCGCGATGCCGCAGAGCAACAAGTTCCCGGTACTGCCCAAGCTGCCGTACAACAAGCAGACTACGCTGCTTGGAATATTTGGGCTTCCTTGACCCACCGTCCTTTACTTCCCTTCCGCTATCAGAATTTAGGGGAAATGATGACTCTAGGGATTGACAGTGCCACGCTTACGGGTTTGGGAATTAAGCTAGAGGGTCCTCTCGCCGCGATCGCCCGTCGTCTTGCTTATTTATATCGACTGCCAACTCTAGATCATCAAATTAAGGTAGGCATCAATTGGATTACCCGTCCATTTTTGCAGGGACTAGAGGCTAGGGAATAGGGAACAACAACTGAGTTAAAAGAAATCCCAATCCGGCGCTAGCTATGGGTACAGATAAGTTATCAATGCCGTACCAAGAAAAGGCTTCTAGACCTGTAGCTACCAAAGCAACTACAAAAGCCACGAGCCAAGCTGACCAAGTATTACCTTGTACGGCTATGAGGATCGCGCTACTGACAATGCAGCTAACTACAGCCATAGTTAGGGAGCCTTCCCAGCTTTTTTTCACACCCCCAACCGTGTAGATATGCTTGCCGTAACGCTGTCCGATTATAGCTGCAAGTCCATCACCCCAAGTCATGATTAGGATACCCAAGGCAGCAAAGTAAGGTTTTTGTACTGCCCAAAACCAAGCAACTAGAATGCCAATACTCACGGCGTAAAAGAACGTTCCTAAGCTTTTGCGTCCGATGCTGTTAATCCCGGGTAGAATTGGCAGACGATAGGAAAGTAAAGTAGTTGCACCTGCCAAAACTGATGCTCCAATCCCTATCCAGGCGGGAATATTTAATAACCAAGCGAATAAAATGACATTGCCAGTCCCAATGTGAACGATTTTCCGCACAATTTCGGGATCGCTATTTGTAAAACGGCTAACTACACCTGCGATCGCCAGGACAATTCCCAGCCAAACTCCTACCACCGCTATCTGTAGCCAGAGAGTAGGAATTCGAGCTAGTACCGGAAAATCAGCCATCAACGACTCAATCAAAACAGTCATAAAAGCTACTACATATCAAATGTAGTAGATTTGGGATACACAAGGAGAAGTCAGAAGTCAAAAGTCAGAAGTCAGAAGTCAGAAGTCGCAATTGACCGATCGCTGGTCACTGGTCACCGATCGCTGATAACTGCTTGCTGGTTACAAATGACCAATGACCAATAACATTGGAGGAAATTATCGATGTTGAAGATCGGATTAATTTGGTTAATTCGGGGCTATCGAATGTTAATTTCTCCTTTATTGCTGCCATCGTGTCGGTTTCATCCTACCTGTTCTACTTACGCCCTAGAAGCGATCGAACGTTTTGGCGCTTGGCGGGGTGGACTATTGGCAGTGCGACGCATCTTACGCTGTCATCCCTGGCATCCAGGCGGCTACGATCCTGTACCAGAAAGGAGGGAGCAGTTATCAGTGACCAGTGACCAGTGACCAGTGACCAATTATCAGTCACTTACGACTTACGACTTGATTAAGGCACGGTTTTTGTTTGCCAGTTGTATAAACTTCTGGTGTTTCCGACTGGAAAGCGGGCGCGTCTGCGGATTGGGCGGTTGGTGCGTCTGGCGATCGCGGGTTTGACTCGTCTAGAGATGGGTTGCGATCGCCTTAGAGTCGTTCGTCTCACAGTCGTTTGTCTTATCCTCGATTGAGGACGGGAGGTAGGAGCGGCGATCGCGGTTCTAGAGCGGTTGGGGCGGCTGCGGGGGCGATCGGTAACAGTTTTGGGTCTAGATGGAGTTACAACGGGCTGCGTTCGCGATTGGGGCGGTTTTGTTGCCGCTCTAGACTGTTGCGGTGGGATAGCGGTATTGGACGCTAAAGCAATTTTAATGGCTGCTTGTTGGGCAAGAGGAGCGATCTGCTGTTGCCAGTAGGGATGAATAGTAACTTTTCTGGTAGCTTGGAGGACATCTTGCCACTTACCCACAGCGGCGGCGCTTTTTGCTGCCTCCCAAGCGGCGCGGTTGTTTTGCCAGTCTCGCTGCCATTGGGCAATTGCAGTTTGGGCTGTTTGATAGACGGGGTTAGTGATGGGAATTGCTTTAACTAAGGCGATCGCCTGTGGTAAGTTTCCTGCTTCGTAATCGGTTTTCGCTTTTTCTAATAAACGGTTCGTCCACTGCGCGATCGAAGGCTTAGCTAAGGGATAAAGCGGATCGGTGCTGGGAATTTGACTGCTTAGGGCGATCGCAGCCGATAGATCGGTGGCAGCTAGCTGCTGTGCCTGGGCGAGGCGACACTGTTGAAGTCCGGCTTGAAGTTTGGCGTTGGTACTACTGTGAGTCGATGCTAGATCGATGCACTCTTGGTATTTTCTCGCAGTTTTGAGCGCGTTCATCTGCTCCAGAGTTTGCTCTGGATCTGCGACTGGATGCCAATTCGTTACGTATATCGCTGCTACGCTTGCTAAGACAGCTGTGAGTGCTGCTCCCACGCGGAGGGGATAGCGCTGTCTCGATCTGGAGGCTTTAGCAGGAGTTGACCGATCGGGGTTTACTAATGCTACAGCGGGTGGGTCGGGTATCCGTTCTAGAATTGGTAGTGCTTGGGTGGCAACCTCGGTAGTTGGGGTCGTGTCGAGTCCTGCCATCGTCACAGTATGAGTCTCGGCATGATTTTCAGGGAGATCGGTTTTCACCTCACGCTCTATGCCTTTAGGTGTGCCAACCAGAGTCAGATATTTCTCGACGTTCGACTGGTTGAAGCGAGATGCAGGTGGCGGTTGAATTCCTATAACTGGTTGCAGTAATGTGGGAAAATTGGCGAGTTGGCGCAGGGCAACCAAAGCAGCTACCGCTGTTTGATAGCGATTTTTGCTGTTGTAGCGCACCATTTTGGCAATGACTGCCCCCAGTCCCTCGCTGACTTTGGCATGTTGTCGCCACTCAATTTCGCCAGTGTCTGACTGTTCTGCTAACTGGGAAGGATTCATCCCTGTCAGAGCTTGAATGGCGATCGTGCCGAGGGCATAAATATCGCTGTTGGGTTGAGGTCTACCTTGACCTTGTTCTGTGGGCATGTAACCAGGAGTCCCGATCGCGATCGTGGCTGGCGGGCTATTTTCCTGTTGCCCGGTTCGCGTAAACACCTGCGTCCAAACCTGTTTGACTGAACCAAAATCTACTAAGACTAACTTGCCATCTGCAATTCGCCGGATCAGATTGTCAGGTTTAATATCGCGATGAATTGCTGCGTGAGCGTGGACGAAAACCAATATTTCTAGGACTTCTTGTAGCAGTTGGTAGACTTTACTTTCGTCCCAGCGATCGCCTGGAAGTAATTCTTTGGTAAGAGTATGTCCTTGAATGAACTCTTGAACGAGGTAAAACTCTTGATGTTCTTCAAAATAAGCTAGTAACCGAGGAATCTGGTCGTGATTGCCGAGTTGCTCTAAAATTTCTGCTTCTGTTTGAAACAACCGCCTGGCATTGTGCAAAAATTTAGAGTTGACGCTAGCAGGCTGGAGGTGCTTAACGACACATCGAGGATTTCCTGGTCGATGCATGTCTTGGGCTACGTATGTTTGACCAAAACCACCATTGGCTAAAACTTCTACAACTTGGTAACGCCCGCCTAGCAACTTGCCTCTCATCACCTGAATTCCCAGAAAATTAAGATAATGTTACAATATTTACAAACTATCCACTTACTCCTACAGTAATAATTACGTATTTTTTAAATTAATTTTGAGCGATCTCAAATAGTGTAAGTCCTCAGAGCTTGCTGAGAACGAGCAGTAGCCAAAATTTAATTACTAAAAGTTTAATAAATTTCCTGCTTTCTCACAAAGATGTTATTTCAAGTACGTGAGTTCCTGAAAACAAAGCTAAAATTCAAAATCTCAACTCCAAAAATAAAGTTCCTACAACGCCCTCAAAATTGGTAATAGCAGCTTTTCTACCGCAGTGTAGTAAACCAGAATATGCAGTGGAGAAAACATCATCATTCTATCCTGTAAAGGTTCTGCTTTCCTCCCTCTTGCTTGCTTGCACTAGTTAGTACTTGGCTTTTTGACAGCAAAATCCTCAAGAAAACTGTTAATAATGACCTGACTGTATGATGTGAAAAATTCATTCAAAGATCGCCAGGAATTCAAAATTTGCTCGCCACCAAATTTATTTCAACTTGGCAGGTACGAGCGATCGCGCCGATTCTTGGTAAATTTATCCCTAGTAACTCTATTCCTAGTAAAAAGGTAGTTCAGTCCGTCCACTTTGTCTAGCCTCTAGAGATTTTTACTCAAACAAGAGAGCCATTAGTCCAAAAACTATTTCTAGGTTAGCAATAATACAGCCAGTATCACTCCAGCCTCATCTATGCCACCTCAGTCTTTAGTTTCAATTGCGATTGCGATCGCGTGTCAGTTATCAGTTATCAGTTATCAGTTATCAGTTATCAGCGAGGGAGCAGGGACGAGCTGGGAGCAGGGGAAAGAGAGCAGAGGAGCAGAGGGGCAGAGGGGCAGAGGAGCAAGAACTGTCAACTACCAACTATCAAATTACCCATTACCCATTACCCATTACCCATTACCAATTACCAATTACCAACTACCATTACTCCTAACTCGTCTATGGCAGGGAAAATTTCAAGTCGATACAATTAGCGGCGGGGAT
>NZ_PYCI01000190.1:0-10623 GCF_003015105.1 Chroococcidiopsis sp. CCALA 051
CGATATCGGAATTAAAGACGGTAAGATTTACAAAATTGGCAAAGCTGGCAATCCTTACATTCAAGACAACGTAGATATTATCATCGGTCCTGGTACGGAAGTCTTAGCAGGAGAAGGCGCAATCGTCACGGCTGGGGGGATCGACAGTCACATTCACTTTATCTGTCCCCAGCAAATTGAAACGGCGATCGCCTCTGGTGTAACGACAATGATTGGTGGAGGTACGGGACCCACTACAGGTACGAATGCCACAACCTGTACCCCTGGACCTTGGAACATTTACCGGATGTTGCAAGCCGCCGATGCCTTTCCCGTCAATTTAGGTTTTCTCGGTAAGGGTAACAGCAGTCAACCTCAAGGCTTAGTCGAACAGATTGCAGCTGGGGCAATGGGTTTGAAATTGCATGAAGATTGGGGAACGACTCCCGCCGCGATCGATACTTGTTTGGATGTCGCCGACCGACATGATGTCCAAGTCGCGATTCACACCGATACCCTCAACGAAGCTGGGTTTGTTGAAACTACCATCGGTGCTTTTAAAGGACGGGCGATTCATACATACCATACAGAAGGGGCTGGCGGCGGTCACGCCCCAGATATTATTAAAGTTTGCGGTGAAGCCAACGTTTTACCATCTTCTACCAATCCTACGCGCCCTTATACGCTCAATACCCTGGACGAACACTTAGATATGTTGATGGTGTGCCATCACCTCGATCCAAGTATTGCCGAAGATGTCGCCTTTGCCGAGTCGCGCATTCGTCGAGAAACGATCGCCGCAGAAGATATTTTGCACGATTTAGGGGCATTCAGCATGATTTCCTCCGACTCTCAAGCGATGGGAAGAGTAGGGGAAGTGATTATCCGTACTTGGCAGACGGCACATAAAATGAAAGTGCAAAGGGGGCATTTATCTTCTCCCGATGGGGGATCTATAGAAAATGATAATTTCCGCGCTAAAAGGTACGTTGCCAAGTACACGATCAACCCCGCCATTACCCACGGTATTGCTAATTATGTCGGTTCTGTGGAAGTGGGGAAACTTGCCGATTTGTGTCTCTGGCGATCGGCATTTTTTGGCGTGAAGCCGGAAATTGTTCTCAAAGGCGGATTAATTGCTTGGTCGCAGATGGGTGATGCTAACGCTAGTATTCCCACTCCCCAACCAGTTCACATGCGTCCCATGTTTGCTAGTTTTGGCGGTGCGATCGCGGCAACATCCTTGACTTTTGTTTCTCAAATTGCCCTAGAACAAGAAATTCCTTCTCGGTTAGGTTTACAAAAACCTGCTGTTGCTGTCTCACAAACCCGTCAAATCGGTAAGCAGGATTTAAAATTAAACGATGCCCTACCTCGCATCGAAGTCGATCCTGAAACCTACGAAGTTAGGGCAGATGGAGAGCTTCTCACTTGCGAACCAGCTACAATCTTACCAATGGCACAAAGATATTTTTTGTTTTAAATGGTTGTTAGCTGTTGGTTATAGACGCTGGTACTATCGCGGATGCTAACTATTTCAGATTGTTATCTATCTGCCGAAGCAAACTTTTTGCCTCAATTGCTCGCTCGGCAGGTGAATTTGCTACCGCAATCGAACATTGCCAAAAAATGTAACGATCTGTAGTTGGAGAAACATTCTCTCTTGGGTAAGAGGTTAATTTTGTAACGACAAGGAAGAATGATACCAACGAATAGATATTGAGAAAATATTAAAATCTTAATTTATTGAGCAGCGTGCGGATTTCATGACTATCCCATCCTCCAAAGCCGATCGAATCCTCGTGGTTGACGACTCTCCCGATAATGTGTTCCTAATTCAAACGATTTTGGAGGAAGAAGGATACACCATTACTACGGCAGAAGACGGCCCCACTGCAATAGCAGAAGTTGAAAAATCACCGCCTCATCTCGTTCTGCTTGATGTGATGATGCCAGGGATGGATGGGTTTGAAGTGACTCAGCGCCTCCGGCAAAATGCCAAACTACCTTTCATTCCAATTTTACTGATTACTGCTTACGACCAACCTAGTGTGGCTAAAGGTTTGGATACGGGTGCAGACGATTTTATCCGCAAGCCTGTCGAAGTTGAAGAACTTTTGGCAAGAGTGCGATCGCTACTACGGTTGAAGCACAGCGTAGACGAACGGGATGAAATTGCCCGTCAAAGAGAAGATTTTGTCTCTCGTTTAACGCACGACCTTCGCACTCCCCTTGTTGCTGCCGACCGAATGCTCGTACTTCTCGCGCAAGGGGCGTTAGGAGAACTATCGCCGCCGATCCATGAAGCGATCGCAACGATGATTCGTAGCAATCAGAATCTGCTGCAAATGGTCAATACGCTGTTGGAAGTCTATCGTTTTGAGGCTGGGCGCAAGACCTTGGCATTCTTTCCAGTAGACTTGCAAAATTTGCTAGAAGATATCGTAAAAGAACTATCTCCTCTGGCGCAAGATAAAGGTGTATCGCTCCAGTTACAACAACAGCAGCCAATTTCATCTGTGCAAGTTTCCGGCGATCGCTTGGAATTGCATCGTCTCTTTACTAATCTGGTGGGCAACGCCCTTAAATTTACCGATAAAGGTTCCGTTACCGTTTGCGTGTCTACCAATCCTGACTCTTATTTACAAGTAGACGTGATCGATACGGGTTCCGGTATTTCCTTTGAAGATAGAGAGACTTTGTTTCAACGATTCCGTCAAGGTAGCCATAGGCGTTCCGGTAGCGGCTTAGGACTGTATTTATCACGTCGCATTGTCGAAGCCCATCAAGGTACGCTACAAGTTGATTCCGAACTTGGAAAAGGTAGTACTTTTAGGGTTAGCCTACCTGTGATGAAGTAGATTCGCTTGTTGTTTGTCATTCGTCATGTGTCATTTGCAAGGGCGATCGCTACTCGCCTTGAGCTAGCTTTTGTGCCATTGATTTCATGCGAGGCGATCGCTGTTGCGACTTGTTTTAAAAACCTAATTGTAGTAAAGTAGTTTAGTTCAATAATGGAAATATAAGCGCAATTTAAAAAAGCAATTATATTCCCATTGTGAAGTAAATTATATCAATATTGTATGTGCTATTGCAAGCACTTCACTATCAAAGTGTAGTGAAATAATTAAAAAAGATGAATTACTCCGAGCTGCTACGCCAACAAAGAGAATTTTTTCAAACTGGTAAAACGCGATCGATAGACTTTCGGCTTGTCCAGCTAAAAATCCTCAAACAGGCGATAGTTGACTACGAAATTGCTATTAACGAGGCATTACAAGCAGATCTCCATAAACCAGTTGTTGAAATATACTTAACAGAAATTACCGTAGTCAAGAAAGAGATCGACTACGCCATCAAACATCTAAAAAGTTGGATAAAACCCTATAAAGCTGCCGTTCCGCTTGAACAACTACCTGGTGCTGGCAAAATCTATCCAGAACCGCTAGGAATTGTTTTAATTATTAGTCCGTGGAATTATCCATTGCAGTTAGCTATTACTCCACTCGTAGGCGCGATCGCAGCGGGCAACTGTACGATTATTAAACCATCAGAAATCGCTACTCATGCTGCTGCGGTCTTAGCTAAAATGTTACAAAAATATTTTGATTCCACATATATTTCAGTGGTGGAAGGCGGAGTCGAAACTAGCCAAAAACTCTTAACAGAAAAATTTGACCATATATTTTTTACTGGTGGTACAAACGTAGGTAGAATTGTGATGGAAGCGGCAGCCAAGTACTTAACTCCAGTGACTTTAGAACTAGGCGGTAAAAGTCCTTGTATTGTCGATACTGACATCAATCTTGAGTATGCTGCCAAGCGAATTACTTGGGGAAAATTTATTAATGCTGGACAAAGTTGTATTGCCCCCGACTATCTTTTAGTCCCGGAAGCAATTAAACAACAATTTATCGAGAAAATTCAAAAATGCATCGCTGAATTTTACGGCGCGCAACCCGCGAATAGCCCCGATTATGGCAGAATTATCGATCGCAAACAATTCGATCGCTTAGTTGCCTTGCTAGCGGATGGCAAGATAGTTTTTGGGGGAGAAACAGATGCCGAGTCACGCTATATTGCACCCACTGTCATTGAGTTAGCTTCCCTAGACGTGCCAGCAATGCAGTCAGAAATTTTTGGTCCCATTTTACCAGTCGTGACTTACCAAGATATATCTGAGGCGATCGCGATCGTTAATCAAGGATCGAAACCGTTGGCTTTATACCTCTTTTCTCGTGACAGAAACCTGCAAAAGCGCGTTCTAGAAGAAACTTCCTCTGGTAGCGCCTGCATCAACGACACCGTATTGCAATTTGTCGTTCCCACACTACCCTTTGGTGGAGTGGGTAGTAGTGGCATGGGAAAATATCACGGCAAGGCTAGTTTTGACATATTTTCGCACTACAAGAGCGTACTGTATCGTTCCCTGGCGATCGAGATTAATTTACGCTATCCTCCCTATCGCGGCAAGTTACCCTTACTTAAGCGCATTTTAGGTTAGCTGTAAAACGATCGAACTTTACACAGACTTAATACACCTGTTGCGTTAAGATGGCAAATTTCCTACTAGAATTTTTACAAACCGACTTGTTTGAGATAGGCTAAAATACACACCGTCTATCTAGCTTTTAATCGCTGAGGGGATAGCGCCCACACAATAATTGTAAATAGTGGTAAAACGGCGGCGATCGCCGATCGATCTAGCTACACTCAAAGCAAACTTACTCAATATCAGCAACTCCAAGGAGGAACTGCCTTTGTCTCGTCGCTACCTATTTTCCTCAGAATCAGTCACTGAAGGTCATCCTGATAAAATCTGCGATCAAATTTCCGACACTATCTTAGATGCACTACTGGCGCAAGACCCCACCAGCCGAGTCGCAGCAGAAGTAGTCGTTAACACTGGATTAGTCTTAATTACTGGTGAAATTACTAGCAAAGCTCAAGTTAATTATGTCAATTTAGCTAGACAAAAAATTGCTGAAATTGGCTACACCGATGCTGTCAATGGCTTTTGTTCCAATAGCTGTTCCGTACTAGTTGCCCTAGACGAACAATCGGCTGATATTGCTCAAGGCGTTGATACAGCGCACGAAACTCGCGAAAAATCTAGTGAAGAAATATTTGATTCTACGGGTGCGGGCGACCAGGGGATCATGTTTGGTTTCGCTTGTAACGAAACCCCCGAATTGATGCCTTTGCCTATCAGCCTTGCCCATCGCATTTCTCGCCGTCTAGCCGCAGTACGGAAAACTGGTCAACTGGCGTACTTGCGTCCTGATGGTAAAACTCAAGTTACAATTGCCTATGAAGACGGACGACCTGTAGGAATTGATACGATTTTAATCTCGACTCAGCACGCACCGACGATTGGCGACATCACCGACGAGAAAGCAGTGCAAGCCAAGATTAGAGAAGACCTCTGGTCAGCGGTTGTAGAGCCAGTCTTTGCCGATATTGAGGTCAAACCAGATGCACAAACTCGCTTTTTAGTCAACCCCACAGGCAAGTTTGTCATTGGCGGTCCCCAAGGTGATTCCGGCTTAACTGGACGTAAAATTATTGTCGATACCTACGGTGGATACTCACGGCATGGTGGCGGTGCTTTTTCCGGTAAAGACCCCACTAAAGTAGACCGCAGTGCGGCTTATGCTTGCCGCTACGTGGCAAAAAATATTGTTGCTGCTGGGTTAGCTGACAAGTGCGAAGTGCAACTGAGTTATGCGATCGGTGTAGCGCGACCCGTTAGCATTTTAGTAGAAACATTCGGCACTGGCAAAATTGACGAAGACCGTTTGCTGGAGTTAGTTCAACAGAATTTTGAACTCCGTCCAGCTGGTATTATCCACGCCTTCAACTTGCGTAACCTACCAGCTGAAAGAGGTGGTCGCTTCTATCAAGATGTTGCTGCCTACGGTCATTTGGGACGAAATGACTTAGACTTGCCTTGGGAAAAAACCGACAAAGCAGATATCTTAAAGCAAGCATTAAATCAACCTGTTTCAGCGACAGTTTAACCAAACATAGGTAGTTCTTCAAGTAGAGACATTAAATCAATGTCTCTACTTTTTTTGTACCTACACATGGGATACACATATCAGTAGGAGCGCACAGCTGTGCGCTCCTACCTGGGGATATTGCATTATTTCCCCCTTTCTAAGGGGGTTAGGGGGATCTAATATTGAGGCACAGAAGGATCGACTTCCTGACTCCAGGCAGTAATTCCACCCTTTACATTCGTCCCTTCAATCCCAGCTTGCTTCAAAATACCCAAAGCCTTAGCCGATCGCATTCCTGCTTTACAATGAGCAATTAACCGATGACCGTTGAGTATTTCTTTTACCTTCTCCACACCTTCCCCATTCTCAATATCTGGCAAAGGCACTAATACCGAACCGGGAATTTTCGCAATTTCATACTCGTGCGGGTTACGCACATCTAGCAGCACGAAATCATCAGCACCACTATCGAGTAACTGCTTCAATTCCTGTACCGTCATTTCTTGAATATTCATCTGCTGTTTTGCCTCCTCTGCTTTCGCTTGGGGAATCCCACAGAATTGTTCGTAATCTACTAACTTTTCAATTACCGGACGCACGGGATTGGGACGCAACTTCAACTCGCGGAACTTCATATCGAGGGCATTGTATAACAACAAACGCCCGCTCAAAGTCGTTCCTTTACCCAAAATGATTTTGACGGTTTCTGTTGCTTGAATTGTGCCAATGATGCCACACAGCACTCCCAGTACCCCACCTTCAGCGCAGGAAGGAACCATCCCAGGTGGTGGGGGTTCGGGATATAAATCGCGGTAGTTAGGACCACCCTGATAGTTAAATACAGTCGCTTGTCCTTCAAATCGGAAAATAGAACCGTAAACATTCGGTTTATCTAACAACACGCAAGCATCGTTTACCAAATACCGCGTAGGGAAATTGTCAGTTCCATCAGCGACGATATCGTATGGTTTGAGGATTTCCAGCGCATTTTCCGAACTCAAGCGCGTTTCATAAAGGTCAACCTGGCAATGAGGATTAATCTCTAGAATTCGCTCTTTAGCAGATTCAATCTTCGGTTTCCCAACCCAAGATGTGCCGTGAATCACCTGACGTTGTAAATTGGAGCGATCGACGATATCAAAATCGACAATCCCGATGCGTCCGATCCCAGCTGCCGCTAAGTATAACAACAGGGGCGCACCTAAACCTCCCGTACCGATACACAGTACGCTGGCGGCTTTCAAACGCTTTTGTCCTTCCAGTCCGACTTCTGGCAAAATCAGGTGACGGGAAAAACGTTCGTATTCTTCTTGTGAGAGTTGGATTTCATCCAAATTGGGATTGAGCATAACAGTTTGATGGAAAGGAGCGGATTAACATCGTCTCCGGTTGATTACCATCATGAGGGGGTGATGGGGAGATGGAATCTATCTTGAATACAGACAGACCCTAGATCGTATCTTAAATGGAAAAACACTAGATACGATCGCGATACAATTCTTAAATTTTGGTGCTTAAATTTGCGATCGCTAAATTAATCTTTCTACGACAATCTCTTCTGGTTGGAACTGATGGTTATCGTCAAGGCTCCAACTCAATACGTCTCTAGCCTTGCCTTGGAGAACTGAAACAATGATATACGAATAGGCTTGCCACCCACAGACGCGATCGAATTCTGACGGGATGGCGGGATGGTTTGGATGGGAATGATAAATCCCAATAATATCAAGTTGGCGATCGCGTGCCTCTTTTTGCACTTTCAACATGGTTTCTGGCGCGATCGTGTAGTAAGTATTTTGATCCGTGCCTAAATTCAGATTTGGATCGATCGCTTGAAAATCTGCCGCAGTTGTCGGACTCCAAACATTTTCAGTTGCGATCGCCTCTACTAAAATTTTGTCATCCTGACTCAACTTACCCAGCAATAAGCCACAGCACTCATGTGGATAAGTACTTTCTGCGTGGCTGCAAATCAGCCGCAAATGTTCGACTGTTAACCTAATACTCACAAGCTTTAAATTGACTTAGACTTTCTCTTGCAGTGCATCCAACACGGCATCATAGATATCGCTACTACTAGCAATAATGCCCCGATTATTGAGCATCTTAGCATTAGCCGCAAACTCCAAAGGCTTACCGTACATATCTGAAACACGACCGCCAGCCTCTTCTAAAACGATTGCTCCTGCAGCATGATCCCAAATATTTTCGCGGTAAGCGGGATATTCTGCCCAAGGCAGTCGTAAATAAAGAGCAGCTTCACCCCTAGCAACTACGGCATATTTCGCCATGCTATCGATCGAGAGTGGCTCGGGAGTCATGCCAACTGCTTGCGCGATCGCTCGTTGTAAAGGCAAATTACCATGTCTTGACTCTACACTCTCCGTCGAACGGAAATGGCTTTTGTTTGCGGTTCTCGCCCCTAAAATTGGCTGAGAAACCCCACTTTTTAAAGCGATTTGAGTTGTTCCCTGTCCCCTCACAGCTACAAATAAAACTCCTCGTTCGCCTTGTGGCTGATTCAAGTCTAGTGGTAATGCTGGACAACCCATCACCCCTAGCTTGACTTCTCCATCCTCAATCAAAGCGAGAGCGATCGCATATTGATCGCCGCGTAAAAATCCTTTTGTCCCGTCAATCGGATCTAGAGTCCAAAAGCGATCGCCTACTTGACCGTTCCCGCGATCGATCCACTCCAAGATAGTCTCAGCAGATGTTTCTGGAATATGCACCCGCACGTAAGATGCGATTTGTTCCAGTTGCTCAGACATATGCGGTTGGCGCAGCAACTTTGCATCTTCTTCCCCTACAACTGCATCTTGAGGAAAAGCTGCCGCGATCGCTTGACAGATAATTGCCTGAGCGCCTAAATCTGCAATTGTGACTGGACTAAAATCTGGTTTTTCTATTGCAGCAACAAGGCAATCGTTTTGAATTTGCGTGCAGAGTTTGATTGCTCGGATTACAGATGCGATCGCCACCTGTTTTTCTAATTCGTATGCCATCAGCTACTTCCTCAGACATAGCATCCAGGCTGGATTATGACACATAGCTAGAAAGAGTGGTAGAGGCGCACGGCTGTGAACCCTTACGACAAACTCGTTAACTTAACTCTTTACAATCGGTTGCGAGTCTATATGAAATTTGACAATCTTCCACTGACAAAAGA
The DNA here is from genome assembly GCF_003015105.1 of Chroococcidiopsis sp. CCALA 051. Taxonomy (NCBI): domain Bacteria; kingdom Bacillati; phylum Cyanobacteriota; class Cyanophyceae; order Chroococcidiopsidales; family Chroococcidiopsidaceae; genus Chroococcidiopsis; species Chroococcidiopsis sp. CCALA 051. The sequence goes on from NZ_PYCI01000190.1 coordinate 9,151, forward strand.
GATGTGCGACGATCGAATCCACTGCCAACAAATTCTCAAAAGGACGGATTACTGGTGAAGGGTAAGCGTCAAGCTTGGTTTATGACTTTATTCAGTCTATGTATGGCGATCGTCTTGCTACTACACCTACCGCTACAAGTAGCATCTCAGCCTCACCCTGTAGAAACTGAAGTGCGGGGAGTGTGGTTGACCAATGTTGACAGCGATGTTTTGTTTTCCCGCGATCGCTTGAGCAAAGCTTTACAACGATTGGCAAAATTAAACTTCAACACGGTTTATCCTACCGTTTGGAATCGCGGCTATACTCTCTATCCCAGCTCTGTAGCAGAACGTACAATTGGGAGAGCGCTCGATCCCAATCCGAAGTTGAAAGGAAGAGATGTTTTAGCCGAAATTGTTCAACAGAGTCACCAGCAAGGACTGAGCGTTATTCCCTGGTTTGAATTTGGGTTAAAAGCACCCGCCAATTCCGACCTCATCCGCCGTCATCCAGACTGGATTACCTATCGCCGCAACTCCCGCCGAATTTCTAAAGGAAATAAATATAACCAAGTTTGGCTTAATCCCTTTCATCCAATGGTGCAACGATTTATCGTCAACTTAGTTGCCGAGATTGTCTTGAAGTACGACATAGACGGTATCCAAATCGACGATCACTTCAGTTTGCCTATTGACTTAGGCTATGACACGTTTACTACCCGACTCTACCAGCGGGAAAATGGCGGTAAGAAGCCGCCTGCCAATCCTCGTCATCCGCAGTGGATGCGCTGGCGTGCTAACAAAATTACGCAGTTAATGACCCAAATTTATCAAGCGGTCAAAACTCGCAGACCTGATTGTCTCGTGACTCTAGCGCCAAATGCTCACGAATACGCTTATAACACGTCTCTACAAGATTGGCGTACTTGGGAAAAAAAGGGTTTGGTAGAGGAAGTTGTCTTACAAGTCTATCGAGATGATTTGAAAACTTTCGTTAAAGAAATAGAGCATCCAGAAATCAAAGCAGTCCGTAGCCGTATTCCTGTCAGTATAGGTATATTGGCAGGTTTGAAAAAGCGTCCTACTCCTATGAAGCGGATTGAACAGCAGGTTCAAGCAGTCCGTAATCGAGGATTTGCAGGAGTATCTTTCTTCTTCTACGAAAGTTTGGGCGATCGCGATTCTGCTTTCCAGTCCATGTTTCCTAATACTGTAGCGCGACCGCAAATCTCCCACGGTTGGGCAGGGACTACTCAGGGGGTCAAGCAGTAATGTTTAAGAATTCTTCAAACCGTTGCGGCGAGGGAATTTGGGGGAAAGTCAAAATTTTTTTCACCAAAAGGGTTGACACATTTGGTGGAGATTAGATAGATTAATAAAGCGCCGGAGGAGAGAGGGACGCAAAGCGACCTCCCAAAGGGCGACCGAACCTAGAAAAGAGTATAGTTTGAAAGCGCCAACAAGCACAAGAGAGTTGGTGTCGAATTAAAAGAG
>NZ_PYCI01000255.1:0-2491 GCF_003015105.1 Chroococcidiopsis sp. CCALA 051
GGGTGGCCGCCGAGATACGGATACTGTTGGCGAAATATTGCTTAACATTGGAATTCTAAACTTGACGGTGTATTACATGGAGAGGTGAATTTACTTTACCGTGTATTACATAGTAAAGGATGAAACTGAGTTAGCAATCTCAATTACCAATAAACTAGAAATGGCTAGGGAGACGAGTATATGTGCCTACACCCTGAAGAAATTCCTCCCGTTCCTGAACAAACGGTGCGTGTAGCTCTAGCAGCATTTCCTAAAGGTAATCTCTATATGCGGCTACGCGATGAGCTTGGGGTCTTCTATCAGGATGAGGACTTTGCCTCCCTTTATCCACAACGCGGTCAGCCAGCACTAGCACCTTGGCGCTTGGCAATGGTACTGGTAATGCAATTTTTAGAAAACATGTCCGATAGGCAAGCAGCACAAGCAGTACAAGGGCGAATTGACTGGAAATACGCTCTGTCCTTAGAGTTAACAGATCCAGGTTTTGACTTTAGTGTTTTGAGCGAATTTCGTGACCGAATTATTGAGGGTGATGTTGAGCAACAAATACTAAACTTGATGCTCAAGAGATTTCAGGAACTCAAACTACTTCGGGCGAGAGGAAAACAGCGCACTGACTCAACTCATATACTAGCGGTAGTCAGAGAGTTAACTAGACTAGAACACTTGGGGGAAACCCTGCGGTCTGCTTTAAATGCTGTAGCAGAAATCGCCCCCATCTGGCTGAAGTTATTGGCTCCCGCCGAGTGGTATGACCGCTATAGCAAACGCTTTGAAGACTCCCGACTGCCCAGAACGGCTCCAGAACGAGAAACTTTGGCTGTAACAATTGGGGCTGATGGCTTTCAGTTACTTGATGCTATCTATTCTCAAACAGCGCCCGTGGAACTGCGACAACTACCAGCAGTAGAAGTCTTGCGTCAGGTTTGGGTACAGCAATACTATGCACCAACAGACAAGATCCAGCTACGCAATGAAAAAGATGGTCCACCTTCGGCACTACGAATTCGCTCACCCTACGACTTGGAAGCGCGTAATAGCACCAAACGTACTACGAACTGGACAGGGTACAAAGTGCATTTGACAGAAAGTTGTGATGAAAATTTACCTCATATCATTACTCATGTAGAATCTACCCCTGCCACAAGTCAAGACCAAACTGTTGTTCCTTCAATTCATCGCGCTTTGGATCGAAAAGACCTCTTACCTCAACAACACTTAGTAGACTCTGGTTACACTTCAGCACAACTACTTTCTAGCTCGGAGCGGGACTATAACATTGATTTGTGCGGACCAGTGGCTCTCAATGTTGGATGGCAAGCAAAAGCCGGACTTGGATTTGATTTATCCCATTTTCAAATAGATTGGAAGCAGAAAGCGGTATATTGTCCTCAAGGTAAGCGCAGTTATCTTTGGAAAAAAAATAAAGACGGTTATGGTAAACCCGTAATTTATGTTGAGTTTCGGCAACGTGATTGTTTAGCCTGTCCTGTTCGCTCCCAATGTACTCGTGCAAAAACAAACCCTCGCGGGTTAACCATACAGACACAATCCGATTACGAAGCTCTTCAAAAAGCAAGGGAGCGACAAAAAACCGAGCAGTTTCAAAAACAGTATGCACTGCGCTCAGGGATTGAAGCCACTATCTCTCAAGGAATCCGAGCATTTGAATTACGCGAGTGCCGTTATATTGGGCTAGCTAAAACTCACCTACAGCATATCGTGACGGCTGCCGCTATCAATCTAGGTCGAGTTTTTGCGTGGTTGGAGGAAATACCACTGGCTAAAACTCGCTCCTCACACTTTACACTGCTGGCAGAGCCAAACATTTAGATCCTATGAAAGAAAGCCTCTGTAGTGTTTTTCCGTGTATTACTTGGTTAGACTCCGACTGGTCAAGTTAACCTAGTCGTGTAATACATGGTTGGGTTGATGCTGAAACGGGATACTCAGGGGAAATTCACTCTAAAAAACGACAACTATCGTCAGGTACGCTCTTTAAGATTAACTGATGAAACCTGGAAGGCTATTGGTATTGCTGCTGAATGCTCAGGCTTAACCAGGGCTGACTATTTAGAACAGATTGTTAAAGATCGGGTTTTGCCAAGTATTACACGGCACGACGATAGCCCTCCACCGCATATTACACGGGATGAAGAACACGATCGAATAACCGATCCCGTGATTGCAGAACAGTCAGTCATGTTGAAGAGGGTAGCAGCACTTGAAATTTTGCGCGACCGTGTGATGTCGGAACTCAAGTTAGGTAAACAAGCCCCTGGATACAAAACTGCCCAAAAAGCCCTCAATCGTTTCATTGCTGAACTAAAGGCTTCACTATAGGTATTTTCGTAATTCTCGCTCTGCCATCACAACCAATCTTTTACCATGTATTGCATGGATAGGAGGCACTTTCTAGCTATGTATTACAATGTTAAGCAATATTTCGCCAACAGTATCAGATACGTGCAAAATGGGACACGTTGTAAAG
>NZ_PYCI01000191.1:0-10509 GCF_003015105.1 Chroococcidiopsis sp. CCALA 051
TTTGTTCTAAAAGGCACTCTATCGGTTCGATGGCTTTTCTGTCTACTGCCAAGCGCCAAAAACTGTCCGAAGTATTGTAAGTTAGCTGCATTGAAGTTGCCCGATCGGATGCCGATGGCAGTGGTTCACGGGCTTACCCTAGCCGAACGCATTCAACGAGCGATCGAACTATATGAGATCGGATATCGTGCCGTTGGAATTGGAGGACTCGTAGCAGGAGCCAGAAATTTTCACAGCAGCCTCATAGCGATCGCGGCAACTATTGAAGCAATACGTCAATTTGACACAAACGTTCATTTCCACGTTTTTGGACTTTGCAGCCCAAGATATGCAAGAGCATTCAACCAGCTGAAAGTCAGTTTTGACGGCTCCACCTATGCTAAAGAAGCATTTATAGCTCGTAACTTCTTGATGAATCAAGGTGGCAAGCTCGTTCGCTATCCTGCCGCTAAAACCGATACTAAGGCGATCGCCCCTAGATGCTGCTGTCGTGCCTGCAAGATTCTGCGCCAGTATCAGATTGACCCCAGATATTACGGCAGCAGGCAGCACGATATCGGCAGGCTTGCTCATAACCTCAATCAACTGCTGCTAGCACATAATCACGCTACGAATACATTAGCAACATGTCAGCTATTTCAACTTCAGTGCTAACCGCTTACTGTTTGCCTACCAACATACTGAAAAGTAGTGAGTTTGTATCCAATCTAGTCAAGGATCTGCATAACGCAGCATTTTGAGTCAGTTTTTCGCTAACCGACACGATCTTACCAGCTGCTAAAAATTCAAATAACTCGCAGCGCGTTGCACGAACGAGAAAAGTTATCGAGCGCCAACAATATGAACGTTCCATCCACAACAAACAATACACTCACAGTATCATTTGATGCTCTTAACGAAACATCCAACAGGCTGCGACAAGCAGGCGCGATATTTTCAGTCAAAAAAGCCGGAAAAGACTGCTATCAAATTATTCTCAAAAAACAACCAGGTGCGAATGTTTCAGAGCTTTTGGATAAATGCTGAGTTTTCTCCGTGTCCGCACACAGCGACTCAAACAACAATATAGGTAGCAAAAGGTAGCAAAGCAGCAATTACTACTTATATTTTGCTGCCTCAAGTTGTGATGTTTGGATTCTAGAGTAATTTACCCAAAAAATTCAACTTATATTTTGCTGCCTCAAGTTATGATGTTTGGATTCTAGAGTAATTTACCCAAAAAATTCAACACCTCTTTGAATGCCTAAGCTAGTACTACATATTCGAGCGTAGAGAAAAAATTTAGGGATTTTTTGTCAGGAACCCAAGCAATTAAGTGCTTCGCACGCCCAACTAGAACCATTCAACACAAAATAGGCGTATGACATATCTAAACTCCGTCACAGTTATCGGTCGAGTTAGCCAAGACCCCAATATCCGCTATTTTGAAAGCGGAGCAGTCAAAGCAGCGGTATCGATGGCTGTACGTCCGCCATATAAAGCTGAAGAACCGCAGTGGTTTGACGTAGAAGCCTGGGGAGCGCAGGCAGAAGTGATTGCTAACTACGTTCGCAAGGGGACTGGGTTAGCCGTCAAAGGCGAACTGGTATTCGACCATTGGGTTGACAAAAATACAGGCGCACCCCGCAGCAAAGCATTCATCAGAGTCAAGCTGCTCGAATTGTTAGGTTCGCCTCGCGAACGACAAGAATCTGGTGCGGCAACCAGCGAATTTCCAACCCCAGACCTCGCCACCATCGCCAACGCCCAGTTCTAATTTCAATAACTCCAACTGTACCATAGCCCCAATCTCCTTAAAAGTGGAAATTGGGGCTATGGCTTGCGCCCGCATTACCAATCTCAAACATCATCCAATTCAAACCATGATTATCGCCACTCTCACAATCGCTGTAGAAACAATTAACGAACAACACGACACTGAAGGCATGAAAATCTGTAACGGTGTTGCGTCAATTCAAACCTACTCAAAGGATGGTCCCGTTACCGAACAAATTAACTATCGTTGCCGAGGCGCTGGTGCCGTCCAAGTCGGTGCAGCAGGTACGGGCACTCAAGGTATAGCTATTGGCTACGTAGACTTCATTATCGTTAACCAAGATACCTACAAAGAAAAGATTCCCTGCCTTGTTATCGATAGCTTCATTCCCAGCCAGTCGGATACGATCCCCGCTACGCCCACGCCTGACGCACCCGAACCCGTACTTGCAGGAGTCAGTGCTGCGGTCGGTAACGGCAGCATTCCTCAGATAGAGGATGACACCGACACGGACATCCCATTCTAATCGCCGATCAATTCAACAAAATATTCAGAATTAGTGTCGCCTTCGTGCTGGCATTAATTCTTTTTTTCTGTTAAACAACATAATGTGAAATGAAATTGGCTCCCAAGTCATGCCATTGGAGCAAGTGTATGGAGTTCGTCGAGCAAATATTCGTGCTGAAAAGCGCTTTTGGAGTCTCTGCTTAGGCAATCGTCTTTTCTGACAATCATTACCGCTGTTTGTAACACACTGACTGGCTAGATGCTTAGAGGCTCCTTAACTAGGAAGGAAATGAGATATACAGCGATCGAAGCAAGGAACGAGTCGATGGTTAAATTTCACTCAATTGAAATTCCTGGTTTTTTTTGTTGACCGCACAACTGATGCAGTTTAAATTTGTCTGTACAACGAGGAGAAGTATTCTTGTGCAACCAAGTACGAAATTTATTACTCTGACTTCTTACAAAGGCGGTGTGGGAAAAACGACTAGTGCTGTCTGTCTGAGCTGCTTGTTTTCCAACTACGGACAGGTTATGCTGATTGACTCCGATCCAAATCGCTCGGCAACTGCTTGGGCAAGTTCGGGAAACCTACCATTTAAGGTGGCAACCGAGAACACGGCAACAAGGCTGATGGCAAAAACTCACTTTGATTTCGTTGTGATTGACACACCTGCCCGACCTGCCGAAGCGGAAATGCAGGAGCTAGTTGAAGGATGCGATCTACTACTACTTCCTACAACTCCTGACTCGCTCGCCATGAAAGCAATGATGCTTACCAGCCAAAGTTTACCCCAAGGAACAAATTACCATATCCTTCTGACGATGGTTCCGCCGCCACCTCAGAAAGACGGAGAAGACGCGCTCAAGGTGCTGCAAGAAAAAAGTTTTCCTGTTATAAAACATAGCATCAGATTGCTGAAAGTCTATAAAGATGCAGCAGCACTAGGGCTACCTATCAATAGTATGAAAGGAGGTAAAAAAGCATGGCAGGATTGGATAGAACTAGCAAAACTCAGTCCGATATCCGAGCTGATAAGTTCCGAGATATCCTAAACTTTGTTCCGGAGAACTTATCAGAAATCGCCGCCAATGCCGAGCCAGATGAGATAAATTTTGACGGCAAGCATCAAATTGGGTTGAGCGAGATTTGTTTACCTCAACAGCAACCGCGCCGTTATTTCGATCCTCAAGCTTTAAAAGAGTTAGCCAGCTCAGTCAAACAGCATGGCATTCTTCAGCCCCTACTCGTGCGCCCTCTTTCTTCAGGGAGGTATGAATTAGTTGCAGGAGAAAGGCGTTACCATGCTGCTAAAGAAGCCAACTTAGTCGAAGTCCCTGTCGTTGTCCGAGAACTTAGTGACGAAACTGCTTTACAGCTAGCTCTAATTGAGAACTTACAGCGAGAAGATCTTAACCCTGTAGAAGAGACAGAAGGAATTTTACAACTACTAGCACTCAAGTTAGAAATAAGTTCACCAGAAGTAGCAAAGCTACTATACCGAATGCAGAATGAAGTCAAAGGAAAAGTTACCCATAACGTTATGGGTAGTTTGCCAAACCAGGTCATCCAAGCTACGTTTGAAGCTATCGGGCTGATGGACTGGGAATCTTTCGTGACTAATCGCTTGCCTTTACTCAATCTCCCTATTGACATTCTAGAGGCTTTACGCCAAGGAAAGATTGCTTATACAAAAGCTCAGGCGATTGCTAGAGTCAAGGATGAAGAGCACAGACAAGCTTTGTTAGAGACAGCGATCGCCGAAAACCTATCTCTAGGTCAAATTAAAGAACGGGTAGCCAGTATCGCTGACAAGCAGGCAAATTCAATTAGCAGCGTAACTTCATCACTGAAAAGCCGTATGGACGCAGCCTACCGCCTGGTGAAAAAGTCAAAAATTTGGGCAGATCCCAAAAAGCAAAAGCGGTTAGATAAGCTGCTGACAGAATTAGAAGCATTAGCCTCTAAATAATTACTTCTTTCGTTATCATAGCGTTTACACAGCAACAAGACTTTCCTATTCCATGCCATCTAAACAGGTTTTTGTGAGAGAATACACTGTCCGCGCCCACGAGCGGACAATCCACACTCGCCTATTCAAGTTGATCTGCCAACAGTGTCAACAACCGACAGAAAGAGAATCTTATGGACCGAGACCGCTCTACTGCGAGACTTGTCGCCCGCCTCACCAGCTTCAAGACGCGAGCAAGCTGAAAAAACGTAAGCCCAGACCTGTCTTGGTCAAAAGATCGAAGTCGAAAATAAAGTCCTAGTACCTTGCAGATTAATTGCGATCGCGGGAAAAATCCGTTAACGATCGACGTATTTACAGCGTGGTGTTAGTTGTTCCCTATACCCAGACAAGTTGCTGATGGTCTCGCCACCTCAGTACGACGGGTGAGGAATTGGAACAATACAAGCGTTTTTGCATAGCGCATCAGCAGAAAGGGCGGAAAGAGGTTGGCTGACAAAGCGTTAAGGCTACGCTCGAACCCAATCGTTCTGCCCTGTTCCACCTTCAGATGAAAAAGTACGCGCTCTTGAGATCGCTAGCTACTTGACAGCAGTCTTAGGAAAGCAATCTAGTCGCTAGCGATTTCGTACTGCAACCGAGCGAAAAAACTGTTCTTAGGGATTGCCACGCCTCAAGATATCTGGTATAAATATTTACAGATAGGGTGTTTTCAAAGAAACAGCAGTAGTTTTTTCCAAAGTTTTTATCTAGCTAAATCGACAACCGCAACTCTAACGGGTTAGCAGGTTCGTTTGCGATTGCCGCCAGTTTGAATTGAGTCGAACTGAAGACTCTCTACGTCCGCAGCGCCAAGGGCAGTAGGGTGGGGTAAAAGCAGTTGACTTGAGAGAAGATTTGCTTTGCATCTGCTACAAAGCGCGATCGCCATTCCAGGATAACTTTATTTTCCACAACAATTGCATCTAGCTCGTCAGATGCCGTTTGCGGCTTCTGTCAGCAAGAACGCAGCAATACAGAAAAACAGAAAACATCAGCATTTAGCAAGTATTCCAACTATTCCACGCACTAGCACTCCAGTATTCGAGCGAGTGAAAATATCGCCCGAACGCGACAACATACCAATTATGCCTGAATCAGCTACGCCTAGCCAACCCGTCGCTGCCAAGAAACAGCAACTTCTGCCGCCGTCAAAAACAAAACCAGCCGTCGCCTTCAACCGAGCTGCCCTCGACCGCGCAAGAGAAAAGCAAAGAGAACGAGAGTTGCTGACGCAGCAAATCCTAGCACTGCCTTTAGAAGATGTGGCGACTCGATTGGGCATGACACCGAAGAAAGGAGAGAAAGGCAAATGGTGTAACGAGCAGTTAAAGAACATTTCCCTGACTGAAGGTAAAGGTTGGTACGACTGGAATGCAGGCGTGGGCGGGAAAAATGCTACGAGCTTGGCGATGCACGTCTTAGAAATAGACCGACGAGCGGCGAGGGAATGGCTGGCAGTTCAGTTCGGTCTATCGCGCCCAATTTACTACATCTCCTCATGCAGTTCTGCTGCTACTAAACAACGGCGTAAATCGATAGCCAACACGAGTATAGATCGTCGTCCATTCGTCGTCCCCGTACCGGACGAAAGCAAGTGGATGGAAGTTCAATCCTATCTGGTGGAACAAAGAGCTTTACCTCTGGAGCTAGTAGAGGCACTACACCGAGATGGAAAAATCTACGCCAGTGGTATTGCACCAGCCGTACTCAAACGCCTGCAACAGCAAGGGAAAAATGGCAAAAAATTGACCAATGCCGTATTCATCAGGCAGAACTTGCACGGCGAAGCTAAAGGAGCCTCGCTCAAAGACGTGCGGGGTCAGTTCAAGGGAATGGCAGAAGGCTCTAGAAAGGATGTAGGTTGGTTTTCCTTCGTGCAGGGGCAAGGGGAAGTACAGCGGATCGTCCTTACCGAGTCAGCAATCGACGCGATGTCGGTGGCTGCCTTGACTAAATACAAGCACTTAACCACTCTCTACATCGCTACTGACGGTACTGGTACGCTACCACTCGAATTACTGCGCGGTTGTATCGCACGGGGAGGACAAATTATTCTAGCCCAGGATGCCGATAGAGCTGGAGAGAAACAAGCGTGGAATGTCGTCAAGGCTTTAGGTAAAGGCAATATTATCCGTGCCGCGCCAAGCCTTGGTAAGGATTGGAACGAATTCCTCCAAGCAACGGTGAGAGCAACTCAGCTAGAGCAGTGGTATAAAGTTTCCGAGTGGTGGCGAATCGCGCAGGCAATAGGCAAGACAAACAAGTACGTCCAAAGAGTAAAAATTGTGGCTTCTGAGGTAGAAAGCAATCAGCCTTTGTCAAAAGAAGCCAAAGCATCTATGGAGCAAGACTTTTGTAAGTGGCGAGAGATTGGAGCTTCTTTATGGAAATGGTGGAGAGCCGCCATCATGCTAGAAAAAACTGCTGATGATTTACAACAGATTGCTGATATTGCGTTGGCTTTTTTTGCAGAGCAACACCCCTTACCTCTAACCGCAGAAATACTACTGCAAATGCAGCAGGATATTGAATTGTTGCGGCAACTGTAAGGTCTACACTCGCAAATCCAATCCTAAAAAATCTAAAAAATTGCTTTGCAACAGCAATAACAGCGTTTATTAGTCGCAACTTACCCATATATCGATCGCAACTTACCCATGAACAAAAAATCCATTTGTCAAAACATTGATTTAGCCTGTGGCAACGAACCATGCGATTTTACATCCCAGGAAAAGCAATACATTCTTCACTGCCAAAGTAGCAATGACGAGGGCGATCGCACCTTTTTGGATGGACTACTATTTTGGTTTGAGTCAACAGCAAGTGATGGCTGTTGGACCCAAGCAAACGTTGAGTTTATGCATGGCTTGTACTAAAACCGCTCCTGACTGGAAGAAAATGTCAGGCAAGTAGTTATTTTTATGCTGTAGGTGCAAAATCAACCCCAACTTCAATCTTTTCGCACTTTGTCGAAATCGATTTGCTCAAACCAAATTAATTTCGACAGCCATCCTGCTATTGCTTAAGGAAGTCGTGCATCGATGATACCGGAGTCATCATATACCCGTAAAAAACTATTGTCCGACGAGAGCCGATTGACAAAAACAACCAAGTTATAAGTGTTTGGATCGCGGGCTGAGGGCACTTTTAAAGCTTCAATACTTTGAAGATTATAAGCAGCAGAACCAAGCGTTTGAGTTGGTGCCATCTGTCCTTCAGCGTTGAGCGGTCGCCAAGGAGCGATGAGTTCGGACAAATTTGTTTCTAGAACGCTTTGACTCTCAGGGTGACAAATGTCTAGAATCGCTTGTAGTTGGTAGTCAACCGATAGCAGAATACGCGGTGGTCCTTTGATCCCCAAAAGCCCAACTTCAGTTTGGACGACAGCGTTGACCTCTTGCAACGCCGTGACGGGATTGCTGGCTAAGTATAGTGCTTCAAACGCCTGGGACGGATTGTATCTGCCACCAAACTTGAGAGAACCAATCGACGATAGAGCACTACCAGCGTATTTAGCATGAATGAGCCGATAAGCAACTCCTGATTGAGCCAGAATTGGCAGACTAGCCAGAGCTGCGCTTAACTCGTCACCTGTTAGCATTTACCAATCCTCAGCGACCAAAATCTGCTAGCCAGGTTGACCAACTTCGTAAGCGTAGATTAGTGCCTCGACTACCTCGGGTTTACCTTCAATTAAATAGGACAGTGGCGTGCGTCCCCCTAAGTCAGGATGAGGCGAGCGCAGCCAAATCCTGACGTATTCCATCGAGCCATCTAGTAGCTCGCGTAGTTGTACGATCATTTGTACTATTCTTACCATTTCACTTTGCAGCTGCTGTGAATCTGGGTTTTTGAGCAAGCCGCGTGGCGTGCGGTGGAGAATGTCAGCCATTTCCTTAGTTGTCAGATTCAGAGCCTTTGCCAAGCGCGAGGCATCGAACCGCCCAGTAGCAGGATCGTGAGCGGCTAAAATGGTATGTTCAAGCAGCCGATTCACAATTTATTTCCTCAATTACTCTTACTAATTATTGTACGCTTGTTTGTTCCGAATTTGTTCTTATATTGTTCTTTAGCTGTAAAAAGTTTGTTCTCACAACCTGTCTCCTCGCTCTCTCTGGCTTGAATTAAAGCTTGAGACACCTTGGCTGCTTCTGGAAGTGGAAGACTATGCGATCGCCTGCGAGTTAAATCTTTGGCGCTCGATTTCCTAAGCTAACCCAGATGCCTTCAATGTCATAAAATCCCAGCCGCTGTTCTAGTTGAAATCCTCCCAACAACAGAGCTAGCCAAGTTTTAACCAGTGGCGACGAGCCTTTCACCTCATTCTCTGGCACAACTAGATCCTGCACTTCTCGTACCAGATGGGCTAGCGTCAAGTACTCTGCCTTTGTGTTGCCAAAATAATTAGCGATCGCGTCTACCCAAGCAGAAACGTCTTCAGCATGTGCAATGTCGAGCAGCTTTTGCTTCATTGCATTGTTATCTAATTGAGAGTCAATTTCCGATTCTGGCAAAGCTTGCAGCAGTATTTCCTTGTCCAAAACAGCTACAACCGAGCGACCGTCATCGGGAAACTGGTTTGGCTGACACTCGGGTGTTTTTCTGGGCAGACTTGGTAAAGGCTCGATAAACTGCTCGAAATCAACCTGCATCGTTTGCCGTACGTAGCGATCGAAGGCATCTAATGGCATGACTGGTCCTTCATCGCTACCAAGTGCCTGTAATTCCTCCATTGTCAGTAACGAGCGATCGCGAACCAATTGAGCCATTTTCGCGATCGCTTCTGCTGCTATCCGCAGTTTGTCCTGTAATTCCAGTGGTGCGACAGTTGACTCCAACATCAACCACAACTGCTGCAAGTCGGCATCTTCTGGAGCCAAAGCTGCTTCTGACAACACTTCCCACAAGTTTAATTCCAACTGGACGAACTGACTCATGCGATCCCGCCTATTGGTAGTGCTGCACGGGACAGAGTTGCGGGTCTAATCGCTCCTGTGCGGCAAACTTCTTAATACCGTAATTTTCTGACAAGACGCTCAATATCTTTTTAACGTATGCATGTACCTGGCTAGGTGTCATGCCGCCGCAACGAATTGTTTTGACTGAGCCAAATTTCTGCTGCCCCTGCCAAATTTCTGCACCAATGGCATGGACGGGCGTATCTACTCCGGAGGCGCGGTACACCACCAACACGGCAAAGAATTGAGCCGTCGTTGCCTCAGTTTCAACTTCAATCTGCTCCAACTGCCGCGAGCGTTTTTGGTTACGTGAGGAATTGCGGCGATCGCGGTGACGGGCGTGGGAACGGCGGCTGTAGCAAACAGATGGATTCCAACATCTATCGCCATCTACACCATGAATTGCCTGAGCCTGCTCTGCCGAGAGCGTGGCACACTTGAGGCACTTGTCTGGGATCGCCCTAACTTTTCTTACTGGTTCTTGGAGGAGCGATCGTTTTGCTCTAGTCTTTCTAGCAGTTGATTCGGACATTTTTGGTTAGCCACTAGTGCTTGAATTTATTCGCCATCGGGTGCATCTGGGTCAATTCCCATTGCCCGCAAGCGCTCGGCTAACCGTTCGGCTCTTGCTTGCGCTTGTTCTGTTGCGGTAGGAATCCAGTTGCCCTCGGCATCGTACCACCGCAACCATTGTCGCTCGATCCCCTGATAAGTCCCCTGCCATAGTCCCAGACCTAAATTCAAGCTAGGTAGGAAGAATCGCGCTCGTTCGAGTATTTCTTCCCGATATTGTCCAGCTGTGAGAGTAAAAGCTTGCAGCCGATCGCTATAGCGGTCGAATACGACATAGTAGGGAACGCGCAAAATCTGCTCGTAGACTTCCCACTTCGTCGGCGGTCGATCCACTTCCCTTTGCATCCGACCTAAATCTTCTCTTTCCGTACCTGGTGACAGGAGTTCGACGACAACAGCAGGAGCTACGCCTTCTTGCCACATGACATAGCTCATACGTAAATCCCTCCCCTCGTACAACCGCTCCACCCCCAAGACGGCAAACCAATCGGGACGCTTGTACCACAGGGGATGGCGCACGTCGTAATAAAGATTCAGGTCGCTGGCGACGAAAACTCGATCCGGCGAATAGTCGGGAGGAGAGAATGTTTCGCGTAGCAGTTGGGGTTGAAAATCGTGAAATTCGTCGGGCAAACCTGGCTCCTGGGGATCTTCGCTGGGTAAATCGTACATCGTCGGCAGCGTCTCTTTAGCAGAGCGAGGC
>NZ_PYCI01000192.1:0-10389 GCF_003015105.1 Chroococcidiopsis sp. CCALA 051
ATGTGTTTGCACCAGGAGATCACGCCAGTACGTTTGGGGGCAATCCATTTGCCTGTGCGGTCGCCTTGACGGTGTGCGAAACGCTCGCCAAAGAGAATTTATTAGAAAATGTCAGCGCCCGTGGCGAACAGCTCAGAACGGGCTTGCGGGCGCTGGCAGCCAAATATCCCGCGCTCATCACTGACGTGCGCGGTTGGGGTTTAATTAATGGGATGGAGTTAGCTGCTGAAAGCGAAATTACAGCAGCGGATGTAGTTAAAGCGGCGATCGCTGAAGGTTTATTACTCGTGCCAGCCGGAGCAAAAGTGCTGCGCTTCGTACCACCCCTGATTGTTACCGAAACAGAAGTCAATCTTGCCCTACAAGCATTGGAAACAGCGATCGCAGCAGTGCAAGCATAAAGTAGGGTGGGCAACGCCCACCTCACAAAAACTATGCAGCCAAACCACTATGCCTCAACAAAGGCTCTGTACTCGGCTCTCGACCTCGGAAGGATTTAAACACATCCATTGGATGTTGGCTACCACCCAAAGCCAGCACGGTATTGCGAAATCGTTTCCCCGTCTCAGTCAGTGCCTGGGGATTATCTAATCCAGCTTCTTCAAATGCTCCGAAGGCATCAGCACTGAGGACTTCTGCCCATTTGTAGCTGTAGTATCCCGCAGCGTATCCGCCAGCAAAAATATGTCCAAAAGAACACAAAAAGGCATCTTCTGGTAATGGTGGTAATACGGTTGTCGTCTTGGCGATGCGCTGGCGTACGTCACTGGCTGTCTCCATACCACCAGGCTGATAGCGATGGTGCAGTTCCAAATCGACTAAACCGAAGTGTAGCTGTCGTAGCATCGCACTACCGCTCATATAATTGCGAGCAGCAATGAGTTTTTGATAGTAATGCTCTGGCAGAGTCTCGCCAGTTTCGTAATGCTTTGCCATTCCCATCAAGGTTTCTCGATGGTAGCACCAGTTTTCCATGAACTGGCTAGGTAGCTCAACTGCATCCCATTCGACGTTATTAATCCCAGCTGCCCCTGCATCGTCTACTTTAGTCAACATGTGTTGCAACCCGTGACCAAACTCATGGAATAAAGTCTCCACTTCGTTGAAAGTCATCAAGCTGGGCTTGCCATCAACGGGAGGAGTTTGGTTACATACTAAATAAGCTACGGGTTTGCGGGTGGCAACTGTACCCTCGTGAGTTGTCAGTTTTGCCCGACCGATACAATCATCCATCCACGCACCACCCCGCTTTTCCGCTGGACGGCTGTAGGGGTCTAGATAAAAATAGGCGATTGCTTCTCCTGTTTCGTCAGCAATCTGAAAATATCTCACATCTTCATGCCAAACTGGTGCTTGACCGTCCGCAGCAGTAACAGTCACCCCAAATAACTTGTTGACTAGAGTAAATAGCCCGTTTAATACTTGGGGTAAGGGGAAGTAAGGGCGCAGTTCCTCTGCACTAAAAGCAAATTTTTCTTCTCGTTGGCGTTCTGCCCAAAATGCAATATCCCAATGCTGCAAGTTGCTGCCTTCTGGCGCTCCTTTAGACGCAGCAAAAGTTCTCAAGTCTTCTAAATCTTGCTTTGCAGCATCGTAACTAGCGCGTCGCAATTCCTCTGATAAAGTCTCTACTGCATCGACGCTGGGAGCCATTTTACTAGCTAGACTTAATTCTGCGTAGCTATTAAACCCAAGCAAATTGGCTTTTTCGCGTCGTAGTTGTAAAATCTTTTCAATCAAAGGAGTATTATCTAAATCTCCAGAGGAAGCGCGACTAATAAATGCTCTATATAGTTTTTCTCGCAAATCCCGACGTTTGCCATGCTGCATGAAAGGCAAGTAACTAGGAAAATCCAGCGTCACGCGCCAAGGACCAATTTCCGGTGTTGCCTTTTCTTCCCCTGCGGCACGGGCGGCTTGAGCTGCTAGACTTAACCAACTAGGAGGTAAGCCTTCTACTTCATCTGGTGATGTCAATGTCAGGCTGAAAGCTTTGGTTGCGTCTAAAACGTTGTTAGAAAACTTGGTGGTAAGTTCAGCTAACTCTAATTGAATCGCATTAAAGCGATCGCGTTGCTCTCCTGCTAGACCTACGCCCGACAGCTCGGCATCTCGAATTGCTGCTTCCACAATCCGTTTTTGAGCATCTACTAAGGTATTCCAAGTTTCGCTAGCTCGTAATGCTTTAAAAGCTGCGTAAAGCGGCTGACTTTGACTAAATTTGTTATAAAACTCTACGACTTGTGGCTGTACAGTTTCGTAAGCTGTCCGCAGTTCCGGGCTATTCTTTACGCCCATCAAATGCCCGACAATACCCCAACTCCAGCGCAAGCGCTCTGACAAGCGATCTATAGGTTCTACCAACCCACTCCAGGTTGGCGTGACGTTTGCTTCTAAATTCGCTAGTTCTGATTCTAGTTCCGCCAGCAGTTGTGTCATGGCTGAAACCACATGCTCTGGCTGAATATCTGCAAATGGTGGCAATCCCTGACCTTTTAATAATGGATTGTCAACTGTAGCGATCGCACTCATAAGCGGTTCTACTTTGTATTAGTGTTACCTCCATTATCGTTAACACCTACAACTACCGCCGAGTGTTGAATGCCGTAAGCTGACATTGCTCGTCGGCTATGAGTCACTAGTGAAAATACCAAGAATGACGAATGACAAATGACTCACCTAAACAATTTCTACATTCCTGACTAATAGCAGTTGATCCACGTCTAACATGAATATTGTCAGTGGTGGTTCTGTTGCTGGAATCACGGCTACGTGAGTTGCAAAGCCGAATATATCGGCATTGCGGTAAGATTCTGGCAAAATGCGCACGCAAGACAAGGGTACGTCCATCAAAGTAGGAACTTGAGCAACGGGAATGGCATAAAGTTCTCTTTGTCTGTCTTGGACGAGCATCAAATAACCCCGCTTTGCTGGATCGAGATTGCCGCTAGACTGAAATAATCGCCGCTGGAGATCGACCACCGTGACTTCGCGATCGCTCAGATGAATCAATCCGACTCCATGTTGCCCGCTACCATAAACTACTGTCTGTGGCAGTACTTTTACAATGCTATTAATATGTAAAGCTAAGTTAAACTCGCCCATTTGAAACATCACGATTTTTATGGACGTAGCTGTTTCTTGAGCAATCTGTCCTGTTGCTTGAATTTTCGATCTAACTAGAGCGCTTGCCATGTCAGTTAATAGGGAGTAGGAAGTAGGGAGCAGTTATCAGTGACCAATGACCAATGACCAATGACCAATGACCAATGACTAAGGAGTAACAGCTTCTGCCAGGAGTTCTTTAACGGCTGCTAAGAATTCTTGCTCGATGTACGGTTTGGTGAAGTAGTGTTTAGCGCCTAAATGTTTAGCTAGCTGTTGGTGTTTTTCACTACTACGGGAAGTGAGCATCACCACAGGAATTTTTGAGAGTTGTGGGTCTTGCCTACGATGGCTGAGGAACTCGAAGCCATTCATGTTTGGCATTTCCACGTCGGAAATTACAAGTTGGATAATGTGTAGATTTTGTTGTAGTTGGTTGATTGCCTCTCGACCGTCTCTAGCTTGTAAAACGCGATAATCAGCTTTTTGGAGAGTCAGCGCCAAAGTCTGCCTTACGGTAATTGAGTCATCTACCACCAGCACAGTTGGAGTCACAGTTTTAACTGGGGGAGCTGATGGAGTAGAAGTACTATCATCTGGCAGTTCCGCAACAGGCAAGCTGGGTAATGCGGAAACGTCACCAACACGCCGTCCGTCGCCAAAGAAGGATTGCAACAGCCCAGATACGTCAACGACTGGGATCAAACAACCATTACCCAAAATCGTACAGCCATAAATATATATTGGTGGCGCGATCGCGGGACTGAAAGGTTTAATGACGAGTTCTTGCTCGGTTACCAAGCGATCGACTTCAATAGCAATCAGCTGGTCGTCTTGTTCTAACAACAGAATTGGTGCTGCCCAGTCATCAGGGGTAGGCACAGTTGCTAAACTTTGATTTTGTTGAGTTTCCGGTAACGGGCAAGAATATTGCAGAAGTTGGGATAGGTGATAGGCAGGGACAATATGACCTTGCCAATGCAAAAATCTCTTGCCGCTACTGACTCTCACCTGATCGGGTTGGGGAATTAAAATTTCAGCAATACTGTCAGAAGGTAACGCCAGAGCAGTGGAACCAACAAAGCAAACGAGTAGTTTGGCGATCGATAATGTCAGTGGAATGCGTAAGGTAAAAGCAGTGCCGCGCCCTGGTTCAGAGTTAAGCGTCACGCTACCTTTAAGCGATCGCAATTGGTCGCGTACCACATCCAGTCCTACACCTCGACCGGACAGCTGGCTGACTTGACTTGCTGTAGAAAATCCTGGTTCAAATAGCAATTCTAACAACCGCGATGGCTCGGCAACGGCTGCTTGTTCTGGAGTTAATAACCCCATGTCTATTCCTTTTGCTCGAATCCGGTCTAGGTTAACACCCCGCCCATCGTCTCGCACTTCAATCATCGTCTGGCTACCTTGGTGATAGGCACGAATTTCAATCGTCCCTTGCTCTGGTTTGCCCCGTTGTTGTCGATCTTCTGGCATTTCAATCCCGTGATCGAAAGCGTTGCGAACTAGGTGTACTAACGGATCGTTGAGTTTTTCTAGCACGGCCCGGTCTACTAAAACCCCCGTTCCGTTTAACTTGAGTTCTACTGGTTTGTTGTACGAATTAGACAAGTCGCGCAACATGCGTGGGAAACGGTTGAGAACTTCACTCAAAGGCAACATCCTCGCCCACATCAAGTCATCCCGCAAATGACTCAGCATTTGGCGTTGTCTTTCTAGCGTTTGACTAGATTGTCCTGCCAGTAACACCACGTCACCCACAGTTTCTTCCAATTGCATGATTTCTTCTAGAGTGGTTTGTACCAGGGAGTGTAACTCGCCATAGTTATCCATCTCCAAAGAATCAAAGCTTGTTTGTCCGAATGAGGCAAGTCCTGTAGGTGCGATTGCAGTGATATTTCCAGAATTAGATTTTCCTACGGCACTACTGGATAACCCTCTATAGCTCTGAGGAGCGACTAACATCTGGTCGGCAAAATCTCGCAAGTTATGAGCGATTTGTCTGAATTTAGCAAAACGACGCAGTAAAGCAACGATAATTGCTTGCATTTGATCGTTTTGCAGTGCCAGACTGTTGCGGTTAATTGCCAATTCACCAACTAAGTTGTTCATTCGTTCCAGTCGCTCTAGGTCAACGCGCACTGAAAGCTGAGATAGCTGAGGAGTAGCAGCCTTATTACCAGCTTTACTTGTTTCTGGTGCTTGGCGTGCTACCCCAGAAATTTTAAGCGGAGCTGGATTGCTAGGGGCGATCGCGGTAGTCTTTTCTGCAACTGTCGATACCTTGGGTGTGGTTGGTACTATAGAAGCCGATCGTCCAGTCGGTAGGGCAAGATCTTCTAGTGGTGGTAGATTGCCAAATATCTGCTCGACTGATTGAATTGCGTCTGATGGATTTTCCTGAGCGCTGCGATCGGTGGCTTTTTGCTCAGAAGCAGCAACGACAGCAGGCGTAGCTGGCTCTTCTGCTAATTTCAAGTCACCAAAAATATCATCTAGCGATGGAATAGAGGCGCTATCTGCTTGAGGTGCGGCGCTTGGCGAGGCATCTGCGATCGCGCTGTCTTGACCGATACTACCGAAAATATCGTCCAGATTGGGAAGCGCAGTAGTTTCGGGCGTGGTTGCAGGGGTAGCAATCGGTGTTGCGGGGACATCAGTTTCTACTAACGTACCAAATACATTCTCTAAAGATGTTTGTGCAGTTGGAACTGCCGTCAAATCGCCGATTGCATCTAATGCGCCAAATATATCTTCAACCGTTGAGTCAGGAATTGCTGGCAATGGCATCGATGCCAAATCTACCTCTGCCAAAGCGCCAAAAACATCGTCCACTGGCATGTTGAAAACGGCTGGGGCGGCTGCCTCTACTAGTGCTGCTAAAGCTGGGGAGAGATTGCCACCAGATGTGCGATCGCCTGCCATCACTGCTTGTCTACCTGCCTCAAAGTCAGCTAGAGCGAGTTGAGCAATCTGTAAAGCTTGCTCTGGATGAGCGTCGATTGCGGCGATTGCGGTAGAGGCGATCGCGCCGAATCCTGGCAGGTTTAACAACTCGGCAATACCTGCAAATACTTCTGCTTGCGCTCGTAATTCTCCCGCAATTTCTTTACCTGTAGGATCGGTTATGACAGCCGAGAGTCGCTCGATTCCCTGAGCAACATCCACCTCAAAAATCGAAAGTGCAATATCTACCCCTAGATCGACAGAGCTAGGTAACTCCGCCGCTCCTTTCAAGAAATTTCCTATACTAGATTCGATCCGAGCAAACACTGGCTCTGCTGTTGCCATTGCCTGCTCGTTGTTGCACTGACCGTTTTCAATCTGCTCGATTAATGGTAGACGCAGACAGTCATAAGCTTCTAGTAACAAGCCTTCTACTTCGGCATTAATATCTAACTCTGGGTTGTGCAACCCTTTAAAGATATCTTCTAGGCTATGAGCTAGGGTTTTAATCGTGTCTAGACCAACACTCGCCGCCCCTCCCTTAATTGAGTGAGCAGCCCGCATCATGTTATGAATTTTGGCGGTGCTGCGTTCCGTTCTGAGCGTCAGCAATTCCTCTTCAATGAGCTGCAATAGCTCTGGAGCTTCTTGAATGAAGAATTGATAAGCCTGGTCGCGAATATCAGAGTCGATCGCCATACAGAATAGGGAGTAGGGAGTAGGGGAAGATAAGTGGCTAGTGGCTGGTGACTAGTGACTAGCCACTAGCCACCGATCGCTAACTCACTTTGAACTGACTGACACTGGCTTGCAGTTCTTGTGCTAGTGCTGAGAGTTCTCTAAAGGAGCTGGAAACTACGGTTGCTTCGTTGGAAGTGCGGTCGGAGATCGCCACTACATCTGTCATGGTGGCAGTCACTACTTCAGATGTTTGGGACTGCAACACCGCAGCAGAAGCGATCGCGGCTACGAGTTCACCGATCTGTTGACTCGCTGTGGCAATTTGGTTCAAGCTTTGACGAGTTTCATCGACTAACCTGGTTCCAGAAACAACTTGTTCTGTGCCAGCTTCCATTGCTGCTACCACTTCGTTTGTCTCTGCCTGAATGTTGGCAATCAAACTTTCAATTTCTGCGGTTGCTTCTGCTGATTGCCGCGCCAAGACGCGCACTTCATCAGCTAGTACGGCGAATCCTCGTCCTTCTTCTCCAGCACGGGCAGCTTCAATAGAAGCTTTTAATGCTAATAAGTTGGTTTGAGCGGCAAATCTACCAATTAAGTTCACGACTTTAGAAATCTTTTGAGAGGATTCACCCAACTGCTTCACTTTTTTCGAGGTTGTCGTTACTGTGTCCCGAATTGCCATCATTCCTTCCACTGTTCGGTTCATCGTCGTACCTCCTACTGCTACCGTTTCGGTTGCTTGTTGTACGACTGCTTCTGCTTGGGAAGCACTTGCTGCTACAGCACGAATTGAGTCGGACATCTGTTGAATTCGCTCTAGTGCTTCAGTAATGACCTCAGTTTGCCGCAGCGCTTCTTGAGATAGTTCGCCGACAGATCGTTCGCTGCTAGTGGTCGTGCTGGCTACTTGTTGCGCGGCAGTTTGTACTTGCGTCACGATTTTTCGCAAGCTGTTAATTGTGGCATTGTAAGAGTCGGCGATCGTCCCGATTTCGTCTTCAGTGACGTTAGCGCGTACTGTTAAGTCGCCGCGACTAACTGGATCGACTTGCATCAGCAGTTCTAAAGCACGTTGCTGCATGAACTCTCTAGCGTTCTTTTGCTGCTCTAACAGAGATGCGCGATCGAGAGCGTAGCCAATTTGCGTTGCTAATTGCCGGAAAAAGTCCATTTCTTGCTGCTGCCAAACACGCGCACCAGAACATTGATGAGCAATTAATAAACCAAATAACCGATCGCCCTGCACGACTGGCGCGACCAAATTTGCTTTGACGCTAAATTGTTCGAGTTGTTTGCGATAACAAGCAGTCACTCTCGGTTCCTTGTATATATCGCTAATGCTCGTGACTTGTCCCTTCTTGTAGCGTTCTACCTGACCTTTCTTCAAGCAGGGATCTTCAATCTCAGCTCCCATTGCTACTGGAAAACCATTAGCCACCGACTCAGCTATAATTGTCCCCTTCCAGTTAGTCGGGTCTAAACCGTAAACCACCACTCGGTCTGTGGCGATCGCTTGCCGGATATTATCAGTAGCAACATTCAGGACATCTTGTAGGTTGCTGATTTGAGCAATTTTGAGCGTGATATCTTTTAGTAGCTCGCCGCGCTTAGCTTCGTCTTGTTGTTCTTGTAATAGATCGATCCGGTGCAAAGATGACCCTAATTGTAATCCTAAGCGCTCTAGAAAATTAATTTCTGCTTGCTCCCAAAGATGCGCTTTTGAGCAATATTGAGCAAATACTAAACCAAAAAGCTCGTCGTTTTTAATAATTGGTGCAACTAAATTTGCTTTAATTTTCAATCTTTCAAGTAATTGAATGTGGCAATCAGTTAAGCCTGCTCGATAAATATCGTCGATCGCCCTCACCCGAGCTTTCTTGTATTCTTCCGCTTTTTTTGCCTGCATACAAGTATCGGCAATCGTCGTGTTAAGGCAGGACGGTAAACCAGGAATGGCTGCCTCGGCAACAACTATTCCACTCCAATCAGGGTGGAAGCGATAGACTACTACTCGTTCTACTTGTAATACATCGCGGGTGGCTTTGACTGTATGAGCTAACACGTCTTCAACTGTTTGAAAATCTCGGGTTTTCGCTGCCAAATCGCCAAAAAATTGAGCGTATTTTGCTTCTTGGCGACGAGCTTCCAGATTGGCTTCAATATTAGCCGCCATCTGATTCAATTCTTGCGAGAGAATGCCAATTTCATCGTGGCGATCGCTGGCTTCTTCCAGTCTCGTGCCAGTCTCTCCAATCCCAATTTGTTGTGCGAAACTTGCTAAACGTTTGAGCGGTCGAGAAAAAGAGCCTGCTACTGGAATTGCAACTAAACCAATTAATAGTAACATTCCCCCAGAAACGCCATAGGCGAAGAGTTGTTGTTCGCGAATGTGAGCTTCTATTTCATCTAAAGGTGTACCGACAAAAGCCATTCCAACAGGCTTGGCTTTGTCTGGATTCAAAATTTTTTCATGGTCGTACAGAGGACTGTATGCTGTAAGATACGTTTGCCCCAAGATATTTGTCTGACCGTTAAATTCCTGCCCCCGATCTAAGACTTGCTGTGCTACTTCTCTGGCAGCTCGCGTACCAATTGCTCTAGATTTACCGTCTGTATATGGGACAGTCGTTGTCACCCGCCAATCTTGAGCAAAGATTGTTGATAAGGAAACTTTTTCAAAGTCTTTAAAACTATCTACCTGCCCTGGTGCTTGATTGATTACAGAACCGACGATGACAGCACCTACAACTTTTTTACCTGCTAGAATTGGCTGTACTGTCATCCCTACCAATCCGATTTTCCCCGCATCAACGTTGTAAGTCCCATTGGGAGAGGGTTGTTTGCTTGGTGGTAAACCTGCTGTCGGTTGGGAACGAATACCAATATTCGCTTGCTTATCTTGCCCTAAGCGTTTGAGAACACTACTATTAATGAGTTCTAGACCGCTTAAAACTTTTCCTGTTTGCAAAGCGTGTTGGACGATCGGCACATCCCCTAAATTGATACCAGTTGGCAGAGAAACTTGGCGGTAGGGAGGATTGAGTTCTACTTTATCTACAGGTAAATTTAAATATTCTTCTGATAAGGTACGAATACTTTGAGCGATTGTTTTTCCGTCAGCACCTACAATGACACGGAGGTTTTTTTCTACAGAACCACTACCATCTGTGACGCTAAATTTGCCCAGAAAAGTATTGAGAAACTGGCGTTGAGCTGCTACCTGCTGCCGATCGCGCAGATCGATCTTCATTGCTTGTACGACTTCGGCGACCGTATTCGCTTCTGTAGCTGATTCCGTAACAACCCACGTAGCATAGTTAGATAAGAAACTAGCTTGAGCTTTTTGTAAAAATGTTTGAGCGTTCTGTATTTCTCTTTGTCGCGTCACAGCAGCATTTTTCTGCGTCACTACGACTATAGGCAGTGCCGCACTCAGCATTAACAATAGAGTTAGCTTGGTGCGAAAGCTAAAATTGTTCCACGGTTGACTGCGACGCTGCTTGCCAACAGCAGATCCATTTGGCGATCGCGGTGGCTGCGAGAATGTTTTGACCTCAGAGTTTGAGACTTGGGGAGTTTGTTTGAGGCGAGAATTTAGCATAGCAGATACGTTTTCGAGGGAGTAGGGACTGTCTCTTATACACATCT